>DAOTYD010000205.1:0-22624 GCA_034435295.1 Anaerolineae bacterium
CCGCAGCCGACCGCGGCGCCATCCGCGCCGGGCCTGCCCCGCGCTGGCCTGCTGATCGGCATCCTGCCGCTGGCGCTCCTGGCCGTGCGCCGACAACGCCGCGCCGCCATCTAGCCTCGATGTTCGAGCAACTCTCCCTCTTCGCCTCGCCCCTGCGGCTGCCCTACACCGTCAGCCAGCTCGTGGCGCGCATCCAGGAGACGCTGGCCATGAACCCCGACCTCGGCGATGTCTGGGTCGAGGGGGAGGTCTCCAACCTGACCCGCGCCGCGTCGGGCCACTGCTATTTCACGCTCAAGGACAGCGCCGCCGAGCTGCGCTGCGTCATGTGGCGCGACACGGTCAGCCTGCTGGCCAGCCTCCCTGCCAACGGCGACCTGGTGCTGGTGCGCGGGCGGGTGGGGGTTTACGAGCAGCGCGGCAGTCTGCAGCTCTACGTGGTGCATCTGGAGCCGGCGGGGATCGGCCGGCTCTACCAGGCTTTCGAGCAGCTCAAAGCCCGCCTGGAGGCCGAGGGGCTGTTCGACCCGGCGCGCAAGCGGCCCCTGCCGCGCTTTCCGCGACGCATCGGCGTGGTCACCTCGCCGGATGCGGCGGCGCTGCGCGATGTGCTCCACGTCCTGGGGCGGCGCTATCCGTTGGCGGAGGTGCTCCTGGCGCCGACGCTGGTGCAGGGGAAGGAGGCGCCGCCGCAGATCGTGGCGGCGCTGGAGGCGCTGAACAGGCGGGACGACGTCGACGTGATCCTGCTGGTGCGCGGCGGCGGCTCGCTGGAGGAGCTGTGGGCCTTTAACGACGAGCAGGTAGCCCGCGCGGTCGCTGCTTCGCGGCTGCCGGTCGTCTGCGGCGTGGGCCACGAGACGGATTTCACGCTGGCCGACTTTGCCGCCGACGTGCGCGCGCCGACGCCGTCCGCCGCTGCCGAGATCGCCACGCCCGACCGCGCCGACTTGCGCACCCAGGTGCAGGCACTGGCGGAGCGCGCGAGCGGGGCCGTCGAGGCGGCGCTGGCGCAGCGGCGCGACGCGCTGGCCGAAGAGGAGCGGGTGCTGCGCCGCCTCTCGCCGACGGCGCGACTGGAGCAGGCGCGCCAGCGGGTCGACGAGCTGGCGCAGCGGGCGATGGCCGCCCTCTGGCGCGAGCTTTCCTGGCAGCGAGAGCGCCTGCTCGGCCTGGCGGGCCGCCTGGAGGGCATCAGTCCGCTGGCGACGCTGGCGCGGGGCTATGCCATTGTCCGCCGCCCCGACGGCCAGGTGGTGCGCTCGACGGGCCAGGTGCATGGCGGGGACGCGCTGAACGTGCGCGTCAGTGACGGAGAGTTTGGGGTGGTTGTGGAGGCAAAGAGATGAATATCGGCATCATCGGCGCGGGAGTCACCGGGTTGACCGCTGCCTATGACCTGAGCCGCGCCGGGCACAGGGTCACCGTCTACGAGGCGCGGCCCTATGCCGGCGGCCTGGCGGCGGGCTTTTCCGACGAGCGCTGGGCCTGGCCGCTGGAGCGGTTCTACCATCACTGGTTCGCCACCGATCGCCACGTCCTGGGCCTGATCGACGAGCTGGGCGCCAGCGAGCGCGTCTTTTTCCCGCGCCCCACCACCACCCTCTACTACCAGGGCCGCCTCTACCCGCTGGACAGCCCCGTGCCGGCGCTGCGTTTCATCCCGATCTCGGCGCTCCACCGCGCCCTGCGCGTGCTCAGCTTCAGCCCCATCCCCCTGGTCGACCGGCTGCGGGCGGGGCTGGTGGGCTTTTACCTGACCCTGACGCGCAACTGGCAGCCGCTGGAGCGCGTCACCGCCGACGAGTGGCTGCGGCGCTACATCGGCGAGCGGGCCTATGACGTGCTGTGGAAGCCGCTGCTGATCAGCAAGTTCGGCCAGGAATACTACCGCCAGGTCAACATGGCCTGGATGTGGGCGCGGCTCTACAAGCGCACCGCCGCGCTGGGCTATTTCGTCGGCGGCTTTCAGGGCTTTGTCGATCTGCTGGTCGAGCACGTCCTGCGGCAGGGCGGCCAGGTGCGCCTCAACAGCGCCGTGCGCGGCATCTACTGCGACGAGGGCGGCATCCGCCTGGAGACAACGGCGGGCGAGGCAGTGCACGAGCAGGTCATCGCCACCTGTTCACCGCACATCCTGCGCGAGCGCACGCCCGAACTGCCCGCCGACTATGCCGCCGCGCTGGACAACCTCAAGTCGATGGGGGCGGTAGTGCTGGTGCTGGCGCTCAAGCAGCGCCTCAGCGACGGTCACTACTGGATCAACCTGCCCAAGGGCGGCGAGTTCCCCTTCATGGGCCTGGTCGAGCACACCAACTATATCCCGCCAGAACAATATGGGGGCGACCATCTGGTCTATTGCGGCGATTACCTGCCGCCTGACCACCCCTATTTCGAGTTCGACAAGGAGCGGCTGCTGGAGGAGTATATGCCGGGCCTGCTCAAGATCAATCCGGCTTTTGGGCGCGATTGGGTGCGCGCCAGTTGGATGTTCAGCGAGAAATACGCCCAGCCCGTGCCGCTGCTGGACCACTCGCGGCACATCCCGCCGCTGCGGACGCCGCTGCCCGGCCTGTGGATGGCCAACATGAGCCAGGTCTACCCGTGGGACCGGGGGACGAACTATGCGGTAGAGCTGGGTCGGCGGGTGGCCAGGGAGGTCGCCGCCTGAGCGATCACGGCTCTAACAGGCGGCGCACCTCCGCTTCCGCTCCCTGCGGGCCGCCCCAGACCGTGTGCGGCGCGCCGCCCGCGTCGATCACAACCGTGTAGGGGATGCCCCAGACGCCATAGGCCCGGCCCACGGCGCCGTCCCTGTCCAGCAGGACGACGAAGGTGTAGCCTCTGGCGCTGATGTAGCGGGCCACTTCATCGCGGCCCTCCTCCTGGTTGACCGCCAGCACCACCACGCCCTGGCTGCTGTAACGATCGTGGAGGTCCTGCAGGTAGGGCATGCTCTCCTCGCAAGGCCCGCACCAGGTGGCCCAGAAATCGAGGACGACCACCTGACCACGGAGGTCGGAAAGGGTCACCGTCCCGCCGTCCAGGCGCTCCAGGGTAAAGTCCGGCGCAAGCCCCTCTGTTGCGCCGCCTCCTGCTGGCGAGGGTCCTGGTGCAGGCAGCAAGGCAGCGCAGGGGCAGCAGGCCGCGGCCAACAACAACGCCACAACCGTCGCAATCAGCCTGTTCATCATCGAGCCTCCCTCCCGCAGGTTTGGACGCAGCAAACCTGCGGGAGGGTAGAGGGCCTCTAGGCCTCGCCGCAGAGGCGGAGCAGCCGCTGCCAGCGCAGGTCGACCTCGGCCTGCAGCTCATCGATCAGGTGGCGGTTCTGCGGCTGGAAGAGGTGGCGGAAGCGCCCCTGGCGCTTGAGCCACTCCTCCACCGGCAGCTTTTCCTTCGGCTTGTAGGTCAGCCGCCACTCGCCGTTCTCGACCTCGTACAGCGGCCAGTAGCAGGTATCGACCGCCAGTTGGGTGATCTCGATCGTCTCGTCCGTGCCGTGGCGCCAGCCGCGGTTGCACGAGGCCAGCACGTTCATGAACGCTGCCCCGCCGCAGTTGACCGCCTTGCGCGTCTTTTGCATCAGGTCCTTCCACTGGCTGGGGGCAGCCTGGGCGACGTAGGGGATATTGTGCGCGGCCATGATCGCGGTCAGGTCCTTGCGCAGTTGCTGCTTGCCAGGGACGACCTTGCCCGCTGGCGAGGTCGTGGTATGGGCGCCGAGCGGCGTGGCGCTGGAGCGCTGGATGCCGGTGTTCATGTAGGCCTCGTTGTTGTAGCAGACGTAGAGGAACTGGTGGCCGCGCTCAGCGGCGCCGGAGAGCGCCTGCAGGCCGATGTCGTAGGTGCCGCCGTCGCCGCCAAAGGCGATGAACCTGACATTGCGCTCGGGGATCTTGCCCTGCTGCACCAGGCTGCGGTAGGCCGTTTCGATGCCGCTGATGGTGGCGGCGGCGTTCTCAAAGGCGCTGTGCATCCACGGCACCCGCCAGGCGGTGTAGGGATAGATCGTCGTCGCCACTTCCAGGCAGCCGGTGGCATTGGAGAGCACCACCGGGTCGTCGATCGCCGCCAGCATCTGCCGCACGACGATCGGTGCGCCACAGCCAGCGCACAGTCGGTGCCCCGGCGACAGCTTCTCCGGGGTCTTGGCCAGTTCTTTAGGCAGTAGTTTTGTGACCATGCGAGCTCCTTATCGCTTATCGCGTATCGCTTATCGCTTATCGCCTATCGCGTATCGCCTATCGCCTATCGATCATCGCCTATAGGCTGGTGTTTGTCGCTTATCGTTTATCGATCGTCGCCTTTTGCTGAACGCTGGTCGCTTATCGATCACCGGCTGTTGCTGAACGCTGGTCGCTTATCGATCATCGACTGTTGCGGAGCCCTTATCGTTGCTTCCAGGAATTACCTGCCCTTCGGCAACGTTCAGAACAACCAGCTTGGAGGTGCCACCGGTTCCACCGACCCGCAACATCGAACAACAAACAGCGATAAGCGATTGGCAATAAGCGACTGGCGATAAGCGATAAGCGATAAGCGATAAGCGATAAGCGATTGGCGATAAGCGATCCGCGATACGCTATTCCCTCACACCCAGATACGTCACCATCCGCTCCGCGCGGCCGCTGGCGGCCATGCGCAGCGCGTCGTGAAAGACCGGTTCGATCTCGCGCGGGGTGATGTCGCGCCCGCCCAGGCCGAAGACATAGTCGGCCATCGGCAGGCGGACGCCGTGCAGCGCCAGCGCTGCCGCCAGCTCCAGGAACAGCGGGCCGGCATTGCTCATCGCGCCGAAGGAGATCGAGCGGTCCATCACCGCCACTGCCTTCAGATGACGCAGCGCGTCCGCCAGTTCCTTTGCCGGGAAGGGCCGGAAGACGCGCAGCTTGAGCAGGCCCACCTTCAGCCCCTGCGCGCGAAGCTGGTCCACGACCACCCGCGTCGTCCCGGCGGTGGAGTTGGTCACCACCACCGCCACCTCGGCGTCATCCAGCCGGTAGGCCTCGAACAGGCCATAGTTGCGCCCAAACTCGCGGTTGAACTCGGCAGCCACCTCCAGGATCACCGGCATGGCCTGTTCCATCGCCAGCACCTGCTGCCGCTTGTGCTCATAGTAGTAATCGTAAAAGTCGAGCGGCCCAAACGTCTTGGGATGGTCGATATCGAGCAGCGGCCACTGCGGCTTGTAGGTGCCGATGAACGCCTTGACCCTGGCGTCATCATAGACCTCGACCCGCTCCATGGCGTGGCTGGTGATAAAGCCGTCCTGGCAGACCGCCACCGGCAGCAGGACGTCGGGGTGCTCGGCGATGCGCACGGCCTGGAAGGCGTTGTCATACACCTCCTGGTTGTTCTCGGAGAAGAGGACGATCCAGCCCGCGTCGCGCATGCCCATCACGTCCGAGTGATCGCAGTGGATGTTGATCGGGCCGGAGAGGGCGCGGTTGACCAGGCTCATGACGATGGGGCAGCGCAGAGAGGCGGCGATATAGACCATCTCCCACATCAGCGCCAGGCCGTTGGCCGAGGTGGCGGTCATCACCCGCGCCCCGGCAGCCGAGGCGCCGATGCAGGCGCTCATTGCGCTGTGCTCGCTCTCCACCGTCACAAAGGCCGTGTCAACCAGGCCGTCGGCCACGTACTCGGCAAAGAACTCGACCGTCTCTGTCTGCGGGGTGATCGGGTAGGCCGCCACGACGTCCGGGTTGATCTGGCGCATCGCTGTGGCAAAGCTCTGATCGCCGGTGAGTGCTTCGAATGTGCTCATCGTCCTACTCCTCCACCTGTCCTTCCACGAGCATGCGGATGCACAGCCGCTCGTCGTCGCGGCTCAGCTCCTCGCCCGCGTTCTTGATCACCTTGGCATTGACCGGGCAGACCTTTGCGCAGATGCCGCAGCCCTTGCAGTGCTGCAGGTCAAAGCCGAGCATCTTCTCGTTGACCGGATCGACCATAATACTCGAGTCCGGACAGAACAGCCAGCACTGGAAGCAGTGGATGCACTCGGCCTGGCCGCGCACGGGGCGAAAGGCCCGCCAGCCGCCGGTGAGATAGTTCTCCGCATTGCCCGCTTCCAGGATCATCCCGCCGATGGGGATCTCGCGCCATCCTTTCAAGCCTGCCATAGCTCTTTCTCCTATCCTTCCTGCATTTCTTCCGCCGCGCGGCGCATGGCGCGGATGTTGGCCTCGACGACCTGGGGAGAGACCTTGTGGCCGAACCATTGACGGACCTGCTCGATCAGCGCCTGGCTCTCGAAGAGGCCGGTGGCGCGGGCAAAGGCGCCCAGCATGGGCGTGTTGGTGATGTCGCGCCCGATCTCCTCGATGGCGATACGGCTGGCATCGACGGTAAACACCTTGCCGCTGCTGTAGCCTGTGATGCGGCGCACCTCCTGCGGGGACATGGAGGTGTTGATCAGCAGAATGCCGTCGTCTTTCAGCCCCTCCGTCACAGCCACGGTTCCCAGCAGGGTCGGGTCGAGCACCAGCACCACGTCCGGCGCATCGATCTGAGAGTGGAGGGCGATGGGCCTGGAGCTGAGGCGAGTGAAAGAGCGCACCGGCGCCCCCATGCGCTCCGGGCCAAAGTCGGGAAAGGCCTGGAAATACTGCCCCGTGCCCAGCGCCGTCTCGGCCAGCAGCTTGCCCGCCGTGACGACACCCTGCCCGCCTCGACCATGCCAGCGGATTTCGATCACGTCTTTCATCATAGACTCTCCTTGTTTCGAGCAAAGGATTGGCAGTTGCAATAGCGCTATTTTCCCACAAAGTGCCATTTTGCGCCAGTGACAGATGGCCCCTTTTGCCCAATATGAACGGATGTTCTCGTAGGACAACTGCGAGCAGTTGTCCTACGAGAGGAATCCGTGTCGCAACGAGACCCTTCTCCTTCGCTCCGTTCAGGGTCAGGGTGACAAATCCCTGCTCCCGCCGGGTCTGTGACCCGGCGGCTCCTCCGGCGGGGGTTACAGGTCGTGAAATCTGTGTAATCTGTGGCCAAAAAACGGCAGCCTCACTGGCAGGGGTCACAGACTCCCGCCGAGCGGTGGGGTGCCCCACGCTGGCGTTCTGCTACGGACACCCGCAGTCACCGCGGTTTGCCGAAAAGGTATGGTAGAGGTAGAATGCTCACAAGACGTTGTATTGAGGGCAAAGCGATGAGCGAAGAACTGGAAAAGGTCTACCAGGCCATCCTGGAAACGCTGCGCGAGGGCCAGGCAGCAGCGGTAGCGACGGTGATCGAGGCGCGCGGCTCTACGCCGCGAGAGGCCGGAGCCAAGATGCTGGTGCGGGCCGACGGCACGCTGGTCGGCACCGTCGGCGGCGGCGGGGTCGAGTCGCGGGTGATCGAGGCGGCGCTGGAAGCCATCGCCGCTGGCCGCTCGCGCATGCTCGAATACCGCCTCGTCGACGAGGAGCAGGGCGACCCCGGCATCTGCGGCGGCGACATGCGCGTCTTTGTCGAAGTGCTGCCGCCACGGCCCCTGCTGCTCATCCTCGGCGGCGGGCACATCGGCCAGGCGCTGGCCGAGCTGGGCGCCTTTCTGGGCTATCGCATCGCCGTCCTCGACGAGCGCCCGGCGCTGGTCACTGCCGAACGCTTCCCCTGGGCGCAGACGCGGCTGGCCGGCGACCTGGCCGGGCAGGTGGCGGCGTTGCCGCTGGACGCGCAGACCTATGTGGTCATGGTCACGCCGCACCACACGCTGGACGACAAGGTGCTGGCGGTGCTGGCAGAGCGGCCCGTCGCCTACGTCGGCCTGATCGGCAGCAGCCGCCGCACGGCGGCCACCTTCGAGCGCGCGCGCCAGGCGGGGGTCGCCGAGGCCTTCCTGGAGCGCATCCACACCCCCATCGGCCTTGACATCGGCGCCGAGACGCCGCGCGAGATCGCCGTCAGCATCATCGCCGAGATCATTGCCGTGCAACGGGGCAAGAGATGAACCTCGAAACCACGTTGCCCCAGCGCGAAGTGCAGCGCAGTTTCGCGCTGAACGTCTTTAACGGGGCAGCGTTCGAGTTCGCCGAACGGCTGATCGACCCGCCGCTGGTGCTGACCTGGTTCGTGGGGCAACTGACCTCCTCCAATCTGCTCATCGGCCTGGTCTCCCCTCTGGGCGACGCTGGCTGGTTCCTGCCGCAGATCTTTGTCTCGACCCGCGTGCAGCGGTTGGAACGCAAGATGCCAGCCTATGTCACCTCGGCGGTCATCCGCGTCCTGGCCTGGATCCTCCTGGCCGTGACGGTCTGGCTGGTCGACGACCCGACGCTGCTGCTGGCGAGTTTCTTCGTCTGCTACACCATCGCCCGCACCTCGGCCGGGCTGGCTGGCCTCTCCTTTTTTGACGTGACCGCCAAGACGATCCCGGCGCAGCGGCGCGGCAGCCTGTTTGCCTGGCGGCAGTTCCTGGGCGGCCTGGTCGGGCTGGGGGCCAGCCTGGTGGTCAAGCAGGTGCTCAACAGCCCGGCTCTGCCCTTTCCCCGCGGCCACGCCGTGCTCTTTGCTCTCTACTGCGCGGTGGTGGTGCCGGCGATGGCGGCGTTCATCGCCATCCACGAGCCGCCGGGACCCGTGGTCAAGGAGGCGGTGACGCTGCGCCAGCAGTTCCGCCGCGCTGGCGCGCTGCTGCGGCACGACCGCGTCTTTCGCCGTTTTATGGCCGCGCGGTTGATCCTGAGCCTGGCGACGATTGCCTTGCCCTTCTACGGCGTCTATGCCAGAAACGTCCTCGGCGCGCCAGCGGGGATGGTCGGCCTCTACATCGCCGTCCGCGTGGCGGCGCAGATTCTCTTCAATCTCCCGTGGGGCTGGCTGAGCGACCGCCGTGGCAACCGCCTGGCGATGAAGTTGCAGTGCATCGGCAACGGCGTCACGGCGCTGCTGGCACTGGCGCTGGTGGTGGGGGTGACGTTGCTGCGTCCACAAGGCCCCTGGCTGCCCTACCTGGTGCTGCCCCTCTTTTTCCTCGATGGGGCCATACGCCCGCTGGGGGCGCTGACGGGGAGCAATTTTCTGCTCGAGTTGGTGCCAACAGAGGAGCGCTCGCTCTACCTGGGCCTGTCGAACACAATGATGGGCGTGACGGTGCTGCTCTCAGGTCTGGGCGGGCTGGTGGTCGACGCGGCGGGCTTTGGCGGGCTGTTTGGGCTGGCATGGGTGCTGTACGCGGCGGCATACATGCTGGCAACGGGGCTGCCGGAGCCGCGGGTGATGGGCAAGGCGCGTACATAGGCAGACGCCGCACTTGGCTTTCGTCCCTATTAGTGGTATGATTATAGAGACGCAGAAACGTCGTGCCACTGGAGGGGCCACTGTGGGCAAGTTACACGCACTCGTCGTCGAAGATGACCAGGACCTGGCCAGGCTGTTTGCCCTGGCGCTGGAGGACGCTGGCTTTAGCACGACCGTGATCTTTGCCGGCGACGCCGCGCTCGAAAAGCTGGCAGCCGCCGTGCCTGATCTGGTGGTGCTGGACCTCTACCTGCCTCATGTCAGCGGGCTCGACGTCTTGCAACGGATCCGCACGGACAGCCGCTTTGCCCATACCAGGGTGATCGTGGTCACAGCGGGGGTGCGAGCAGCAGAGACGCTGCAGGAGCAGGCCGACCTGGTGCTGGTCAAGCCGCTCGATTTCGTCCAGTTGCGCGATCTGGCGATGCGCCTGGTGCCAGAGAAGGGAGACACCGAGTCCGACTGATCAACAGCCAGCAAATGGGGTATCCTCTCTCCAGGAGTGTTGAGTGAGCTACGAGTTTGTTTTCCGTCTAATTGGGATGCTGGTGTTGGCAGTCGGTGGGCTGTTCCTGGGGGTCTACCTCGCCGACCTGGCCGGCGAGTCGCCTTATCTCTACGGTTCGATCTTTATGCTCGTCGGCGCGCTGGGCGGGCTGATCATCACGCCTTACGTCACGGTGCGGCCGCTGCTTCTCCTGCAACGCCAGATCCGCCGCATCCCCCTGCAGCAACTGCTGGCAATCGTTCTGGGCCTCGTCGTCGGGCTGACCATCGCTGTTCTGCTCTCCCTGCCGCTCTCGATGTTGCCGGCCCCACTGGGCCGCATCCTGCCGCTGCTGGCGGCGCTTCTCCTCGCCTACCTGGGCGTCGTGGCGATGACGGCCCGCCAGCAGGAAATCTTCAACCTTTTGGTCCGCGGGCGCATGTCGACCTATGCCAGGGACGAAGCGGCCAGCCTGCCGCCTGTCCTGCTCGATACCAGCGTCATCATCGACGGCCGCATCGCCGACATTAGCCGCACCGGTTTTATCCGTGGCGAGATGCTGGTGCCAGGCTTTGTGCTGAGCGAACTCCAGCACATCGCCGATTCGTTCAACACCATGCGGCGCAACCGTGGCCGACGTGGCCTGGACATGCTGCGCCGCCTGCAGGAGGAATCGACCAACCTGGTGCGCATCGTCGAGCTGGATGTGGAGGAGGCGCGTGAGGTCGACGAGAAGCTTGTCGCCCTGGCCAAACAGTTGCGCTGCCCGATCATCACCAACGACTATAACCTCAACCGCGTCGCTGCGCTGCAGGGCGTCACGGTGCTCAACATCAACGAGCTGGCCAACGCCGTCCGCGCCGTCTACCTGCCCGGCGAAACGATGACCTTGCACGTGCTCCAGGAGGGCAAAGAGATCGGCCAGGGCGTGGGCTACCTGGAGGACGGCACGATGGTGGTGGTGGAGGACGGCCAACCGTACATCGGCTCTGAGGTCGAGGTCACCGTGACCAAAGTCTTGCAGACCGCTGCCGGGCGTATGATCTTTGCCCGCGTGCAGTAAACCTGTCGACACCGCGAGGAATACAAGATGGCACTCAAGCTCTATAATTATCTGATCCGTGAGAAGGAATTATTCAAGCCGCTGGAACGGGGCCGGGTGCACATGTACGTCTGCGGCCCCACGGTCTATGACCATGCCCACCTGGGCCACGCCAAGCTGTACGTGTCGATGGATGTGCTGGTGCGCTATCTCCGCCACCAGGGCTACAAGGTGCGCTATGTGCAGAACATTACCGACGTCGGCCACCTGCTCGACACGGGCGAAGACCGCATCGTGCGCGGCGCCCGCCGCGAACGGGTCGAGCCGATGGAGGTGGTCGAGACCTATGCCCGTTCCTACTTCGAGGACATGGACGCGCTGGGGGTCACCCGCCCCAACATCTCCCCGCGCGCCAGTTGCCACATCCCCGAACAGATCGAATGGATCAAGGTGCTGCTGGAAAAGGGCCACGCCTACGAGGTCGACGGCAACGTCTATTTCTCCGTCGAGAGTTTCCCCGGCTATGGCAAGCTTTCCGGCCGGCAGGTGGAGGAGCAGGAGGCGGGGGCGCGCGTCGACGTGCGCGAGGAAAAGCGCCATCCGGCGGACTTTGCCCTCTGGAAGCGCGCCGAGCCGGAGCACATCCTGCGCTGGCCCTCCCCCTGGGGCTGGGGCTACCCCGGCTGGCACATCGAATGCTCGGTGATGGCGACCAAGTACCTGGGCGAGACGTTCGACATCCACGGCGGCGGACTGGAAAACATCTTTCCCCACAACGAGTGCGAGATCGCCCAGGCCGAGGCGGTGACCGGCGAGCCCTTTGCCCGCTACTGGGTGCTGTGCGGCTCGCTGACGGTGGGCGGGACCAAGATGAGCAAGAGCCTGGGCAATTTTTTGACCATCAAGGACGCCCTGCGGCTCTACAGCCCCTACGCCATTCGCGCCTTTGTCCTCTCCGCCCACTACCGCGGCCCTATCGACTACAGCCGCGAGGCGATGGAGGCCGCCGAGCAGGGCGTGCGCCGCCTGCATAACACCGTGCGCACGGTGCGCGCGCGCCTCAAGAACGCCACACCCGACGCCACCGCCGACCTCTCCTACATCGCCGACCTGGACCCCTACCGCGAAGCCTTCATCGGGGCGATGAACGATGACCTGAACACGCCGCAGGCGCTGGCCGCGCTGCACGAGTTCGCCCGCGCCGTCAACAAGATGCTGGACAGCCAGCAGCCGGTCAGCGGCGGGACGCTGGCCGCCATCGACGGCATGTTCCGCGAGTTGGGCGGCAAGGTGCTGGGCATCATCCCCGACGAGCTGGCCCCCGCCGCCGTCGACAGCAAGCTGCTCAACGGCCTGATGGAGATCGTGCTCGACCTGCGCCAGGACTATCGCGCCGCGCGTCAGTGGGACAAGGCCGACGCGCTGCGCCAGCGCCTGGCCGCGCTCGGCATCACGGTGATGGACCGCCCCGAAGGCCCAACCTGGCAGTTGGAGGACTAGTGCGCGAGACGCTCTACGGGCGCAACGCGGTCTACGAAGCGCTGCGGGCCGGCCGCCGCCAGTTCTACCGCCTGAGCCTGCTGGACACCGTCCATCCCACCGACATCGTCGCCGACATCCTGGCTCTGGCCGAAGCCGCCGCCATCCCGGTCGAGCGGGTGCCGCGACGCAACCTGAGCTGGCTGGAGGCCAACCACCAGGGAGTCGTGCTGGAGTGCAGCGATTATCCCTACGTCGATCTGACCGCGATCTTGCAGGAAGCGGGGCGGCGCAACGAGCCGCCCTTGCTGTTGCTGCTCGACCTGCTGCAGGATCCGCAGAACGTGGGCAGCCTGCTGCGCACTGCCGAGGCGCTGGGGGTGCACGGCGTCGTGCTGCAAGAGCGCCGCGCCGTGGGCATCACCCCCGCCGTGGTCAACGCCTCCGCCGGCGCGGTGGAGCACCTCCTCATCGCCCAGGTGACCAATCTGCCGGACACCATCGAGACGCTCAAAGCGCGCAACGTCTGGGTGGCCGGACTGGAGGCCGTGCGCGGCGCAAAGCGTTATGACCAGGCCGACCTGAGCGGGCCGCTGGCGCTGGTGGTGGGCAGCGAGGGCACCGGCCTGCGCCGCCTGGTCCAGGAGCGCTGCGATTTCCTGCTCGAGCTGCCGATGCGCGGCAAAGTGACCTCGCTCAATGCCGCCATCGCCGGCTCGGTGGTGCTCTACGAAGCCTGGCGGCAGCGCACTGCCGCACCGCGTAAACCGGCCCCGTGAAAAAGCGCTGGCCCATCTTCATCGTCGGCCTGCTGGTCAGCCTGTTCTTCCTCTGGCTGGCCCTGCGCGACCTCGAACTCGACCACGTCCTTGCCGCGCTGCGCGGCGCCAGCTACGGGTGGCTCATCCCTGCCGTCGCTGTCTACTTTGTTTCCGTCTGGTTCCGCGCCTGGCGCTGGGGCTTTCTCCTGCGCTCCAGCAAGCAAGTCTCTGCCAACCGCCTCTTTTCCATCGTCGTCATCGGCTACATGGGCAACGACATCCTGCCCTTCCGTCTGGGCGAAGTGCTGCGCGCCTATGTGCTGTGGCGCAAGGAGAGCATCAACGTCGGCACGACGCTGACCACGGCGGTGCTGGAGCGGCTGTTCGACGGGCTGACGATGGTGCTCTTTGTCCTGACCGGCCTGCTCTTTGTGCCCATGTCCGCTTTCCTCAGCCGGTTGGTCACCATCGCCAGCGCGGCCTTTTTCGGCGCGCTGGCCGCCTTCCTGTTTCTGGCGGCGCGGCCGGCGTTGCTGCGGCGGACGGCGGACATGCTGATCGGGCGGCTGGCCCCGGCGCGGCTGCGCCCGCCGCTGATGGGTTTTGTCGAGGGCGTCATCGCCGGGCTGGAGAGCCTGCGCAGCGGGCGGGACGTGCTGGTGCTGTTTGGGATGACGGTCTGGGTCTGGGTGATCGAGACGTTCAAGTATTGGCTGGTCAGCTTCGCCTTCGACCTGCACCTGCCCTACGTGGGCATCCTGCTGATGGGCGGGGCGGTCAACCTGCTGACCGCGCTGCCGTCGCTGCCGGGCTATGTCGGCACCTTCGAGTTGGGCATCAAGATTCTGGAGGGCATCGGCGCGCCGTCGGCGGCGGCCGGCAGCTATGTGCTGGTGTTGCACGCCATCCTGCTCGTCCCGGTGACGCTGCTGGGACTGGTGTTCATGGGTGTGGAGGGCGTGCGCTGGAGCGAGGTGGGAGAGGCAGCGCGCATGCGCGAATGATGGCAAGGGAGCAGGATGACGTTGGAGATGTCAACACTGACCCAGGTCATGCTGCCACAGCGAAGTTGCTGGGTTTTCAGCCGCCAGCGCCTGCTCAATCGCCTCTATGATCTGACCGACCGCAAAGCCGTACTGCTCACCGCCCCGGCCGGCTATGGCAAGACGACGCTGCTGGTCGATTGGGCCCATGACCTGGAACATCCCGTTTGCTGGTATGCCCTGGAGCAGGGCGACAGCGATCCCCACGTCTTTCTGGAACACCTGCTGCTCAGTCTGAGCCATCGTTTTGCCGGTTTTGGCGAGCGGACGCACCGCGCACTGAACGGCCCCGTCGATCTGAGCAACGGCGCTGCAAGCATCGTGCGCACGTTGTCGACCGAGATTGCCCAGAGCATTCCTGGCTGGTTCGTGTTGGTGCTCGATGACTATCACCAGCTCGGGAATGCACCCTCTGTCGATGCCATCCTTTCCCGCCTGCTGGCTCAGCAGACGGACCAGTACCTGATCGCCATTGCCAGCCGCACGCTGCCGAGGTGGCCGTCGCTGCCCTCGCTGATGGCGCGCGGCGAGGTGGCTCATCTGGATCAGGAAGAGATGGCCTTTCAGGCGGAAGAAATGTACCAGGCGCTGGCGCGGAGCGGCATCAGGCCCCTTTCTGAGCCGGAGACCGTCAGGCTGGCAGCGCAGGCTGAGGGGTGGATCACCGGCGCTTTGCTGGCGGCGCGCGCCAGCCAGTGGCCCGAACGCGTCTCGGCCTGTCAGGGTGCGCAAGGTTCGCTGTTGTACGACTATATGGCCCAGGAGATTTTCGACCACCTCGAGCCCGATGTACAGGATTTTCTGCTTGTCTCCTCTACGCTTCAGGCCATGAGCCCTGCGCTCTGCCAGCAGGCGTTGGGGCTGGAAGAGAGCGACCGTTATCTGGCGCTGTTGCAGCAGCGCAACCTTTTCATCAGCCGGCTGGAAAACGACTGGTATCGCTATCACCAGCTCGTGCGCGAGTATCTGCAGGCCCGCTTTCGCCAGCAGGCGCAGGACCGGTGGGCCGAGATGCACTGCCGCGCCGCTGCCTGGCTTGCCGATCAGGGCCAAACCGAAGACGCCATTTCCCACTATATCACCGCCGGCGAGAAACAAAAGGCCGCCCGCTTGATGGCCGCCGCAGCCCGGCAGTTGTATTATGCGGGGCGGGTGGAGACGTTGCTCAAGTGGAGCGAACACGTGCCGGGCATGCTGCTCGAAGAGATACCCCGTCTGGCCCTCTTCCAGGCGCGCGCAGCCGACGCGCTGGGCCGCTGGGATGCGGCGCTGGCCCTGACACAGGCAGCAGAATGGGGCTATCAGCAAGCCCAGGACGCAGAAGGGAGGGCCTATACGCTGCTGGAACGCGCCCAAATCCGCCACTTTCAGGGCCGCCAGCAAGAGGCACTGGCCCTGAGCCAGCAGGCCCTTGCGCTGGCCGAAACAGAGACAGTGCCGGTCGCCTACGAGGCCCATCGCATCATGGGCATGGTCTGTCTGGCGCTGGATCGGCTGAAAGAAGCAGAGTTTCATCTCCTGCAAGCCTGTGCGCTGGCCCGGCAACAGGCTACCGACTTTGAGCACTCCTCAGCCCAGATCGCGCTGGCGGACTGCCTGTGGCGGCAGGGAGATTGGGCAGCGGCCGTGGCGGTGGCAAAAGAGGCGATGGAAACGCGGCGGCGCATGGACAATCCCGCGGCCCTGGCCATCTCGCTCAACGACCTGGGTTTTTACCTGTACATAACGGGCGAGTATGAGCAGGCGCTGGAATTGCTCGAACAGGCGCTCGATCTGGCCCGCAAATCTGGTTTCCGCCGCGACGAGAGCCTGGCCCTGCTCAGCCTGGGTGAAATCTATCGTGATCTGGGCAACCTGGAACAGGCGCTGGCTTTTTGCAAAGAAGGGCTGAGCATTGCCCAGGAGTTGGGCGACCTCTATCTTTCGGCCTATGGTCGTGAGGAAGCGGGGCTGATCTACTGCCACCAGGGCGAGCTGGCGCTGGCGCGTACCATGATCGAGCAAGCCATCGCGCTGGCCACCTCGCAGGGGTCGGCTTACCAGATGGGCCGGTACAAGGCTTCTCTGGGGATGGTACTGGCCCAGGCCGGTCAGCACGACGCGGCGCTGGCGATGCTGGAAGAGAGTCGGGCACAGCTAGAGGCCATCGCTGCCTATACCGAGCTGGCCCGCGCGCGACTCTACACCGCCTGGGCGCTTTTCCTGGCCGGTCGCCAGCAGGAAGCTCGTGTTGCTCTGGAACAGGTTCTGGCAGAGGCCACCCCTTCCAGCCGCGAATACCTCTTTGTCGTCGAGGGAAGCCACATGCTCCCCCTGTTTGAGCGGGCTTTTCTCGCCCTCAGCCGGTCAGAACTGCCGACGCTGCTCGAGCGCGCGCGGGCCTTTGAAACCACAGCCCGCGCCATCATCAGCCAGCACCCCGGCACCTGCCCGCCAGCGCTCCCTCCCCTGCGCATCTTTGGCTTTGGCCAGGGACGGGTCGAGCTGGGCCAGGCCGAGATCCCCCGTTCGGCATGGGGCGGAGCGGCTGCCCGTCACTTGCTGTTCTATCTGCTCACCCATCCGCCCTGTCCGCGGGATCAGATTGTCGCGGACCTGTGGCCCGAGATGCCGCCGCACAAGGTCAAGACGGCCTTTCACACGGTCAAGTTTCGCCTTCACCGCGCCTTGGGGAGAGAGGCGCTGCACTTTGACGGTTACCGCTATTCCCTACACCCCGATTTGACCTTTTGGTTCGATGTGGCGGCGTTCGAGCAGTTGGTAAAGGGCCAGACGCCAGGTTCCAGAGTGGAGCAACTGCAACAGGCCATTGACCTGTACCAGGATGATTTCCTGCAGGATGACTATACGGACTGGTGCATCCCTTTCCGCGAGCGGCTGCGCGAGCAGTTGCTGGACGCCATCGAGGAGCTGGCCAGGCTGCTGCTGGCCCGGCGGCGGGTTCGCGACGCGATCAACATCCTCCGCCGTGGCCTGTCCATCGACGACCTGCGCGAGACATTTCACCGCCTGCTCATGTGCGCCTACGCCCTGCGCGGCGAACGCTCTCAGGCGATCTTTCAGTACCAGAACTGCGCCGAGACGCTAGAGCGCGAGCTGGGGGTGAGTCCCTCACCGGAGACGACCAGCCTGTGCCGCCGCATTGCCGAGGGACGCCCGCTGGATTTGTACAGGTAGAGCGGGTTTCGATATCCAGGAAGGCACACCAGCGTACCTATTGACAGAACCCTCTCTTCGCCGTACAATGAATACAGATCGTAAGGGAGGGTTGAGCCATGCAAAGGCAAGTCATGGTCGAAGTGCGCGTGCCTCGCAGCACCCCTACGGAGCAGGTGCGCGAGCTGGCAGACGAACTGACCGACCTGGGGTTTGATTGGGACAAGGAATACATGGTGCCCATTCCCCGTTCGTCTGGCCGCGGGCAGTACCGTTATGTCCTGCTGCGCGGCAGGGTCGAAGAGGGCCGCGAAACTTCCCTCCAGTCACGTCCCGACGTCGTGCGCATCTGGTCCGACGAGCCGGTCATCAAAGGCTTTGACCTGCGCTCAGAGGAAGAGGAAGCGGATGACCTGGAAAGCGAAGACGAGAGCTCAGAAATCGCTCCCAAAAGCCCATTTAGTTTTACCTTCTAGCCGCAGGTCCCATCCAATCGCCAGGGAGGTTCCCCATGCCCCAGAAAAAGCGCGTCATCGTCGAAGTCAGGAAAGCGGTTTCCAAGTCGCCGCTGATGGCCTTGGAAAAGGCGCCCGTGCTACGAAAGTGCGCGGCGTCATTCCAGTTGGACGAGCACTTTGAGCCGCTCAAGGCGCGGCGCCCGGTTCACCACTTTGCCGTCTTTGGCATGAACGTCTACGAGGAAGAGTCGGTCTTTATGCGCGGCGAGATCGAGAGCGGCGAGGAAGACGCGCTGTATGAGGACCCCGACGTGGTCGCGGTGTGGACCGACGCGCCGATCGAGCCTTTTCCGATCATCAGGGGCGGCGCGTCGCCGCAAATGAACCTGGCGCCGTCCACAGCGCCCATCCCCTGCGACAACGTCGACTGCAACTATGGCGTCCCCAAGGGCACGCTCGCCGATGTCGTCGCCTATCTGGGCTGCGACCGCATCTGGGACGAGGGCTTTCGCGGCCAGGGCATCGTCATCGGCATCTGCGACACGGGGGTCAAACAGGACGACGTGCCCAACCTGATCGACGGCTGGACGGCCAACGAGGCCATGCCCTGGGGCACCGACCCGCAGGGCCACGGCACAATGTGCGCCACCGACGCCGTGGGCATGTGCCCGGAGGCCCAGATTGTCGACATCGGCATCCTGAAATCGAGCGGCCCTGATTTCTCCGGCTTTATCTCCGACGCCATCCTGGCCTATGAGTGGGTGCTGCAGCGACGGCGGGCCGGCCAGCCGCTGCACATCCTCTCCAACAGTTGGGGCATGTATCAGAACGAATGGGCGCCCGATTACGCCACCGATCCGCACCACCCCTTCACGCTCAAGGTGCTGCAGGCAATCCAGGAAGGGGTCATTGTCTGCTTTGCCGCCGGCAACTGCGGCGGGCGCTGCCCCGACAGCCGCTGCGGCGACGACGTGGGCTTTGGCAAGTCGATCTGGGGGGCCAACGGCCACGAGGAGGTCATCACCGTCGGCGCGGCCAACATCCAGGGCGAATGGGCCGGCTACTCCAGCCAGGGCCCGGCGGCGCTCTACGACCTCAAGCCCGACGTCTGCGCGCCCAGCCACTTTACCGGCTACACCCGGTCGGATGCCGGCTCCTCAGCGGCATGTCCGGTCTGCGCAGGAGTGCTGGGACTGCTCAAGCAGGCACGCCCAGGGCTGAGCCAGGCCCAGGCCCGGCGCATCCTGACGGCGACGGCGCTCAACCTCTGCGCTCCCGGCTGGGATTATCAGACCGGCTACGGCATGATCCAGGCCTATGCCGCCTTCCAGCAGGCGCGCCGCAAGCGGCTGCCCAACCCCATCCGCCGGCCGGCCAGCCGCGGCCCGCAGCCGCTCTAGAAACGCAGGGGGCGACCCGGCGGGTCGCCCCCTCCGTAGCTTACAGCCGTTCCGCTATCGCTCGCGCCATGTCGAGCGTGCTGGCGCTGCCGCCCATGTCGTAGGTGCGCACCTGGCCCTCGGCCAGGACCGTTGCGACGGCTCCTTCCACCTGCGCCGCCAGATCCTTCTCGCCCAGCCATTCGAGCATCATTCTGGCCGCCAGGATGGAGGCGATGGGGTTGACCTTGTACTGTCCGGCATACTTGGGTGCCGAGCCGTGCGTCGGCTCAAAGACAGCATACGTTTTGCCGATGTTGCCGCTGCAGCCAAAGCCCAGGCCGCCCACCATCTGCGCGCACAGGTCGGAGATGATGTCGCCAAAGAGGTTGGTCGTCACGATGACGTCATAGTTGAGCGGGTTCTTGAGCAGCCACATGCCCATCGCGTCGATGTTGGCATCGTCGAAGGGGATGTCGGGATACTCGGCCGCGACCTTGCGCGCGGCGGCCATAAAGACGCCGTCGGTCTGGCGCAGGACGTTGGCTTTGTGCACTGCCGTGACCTTCTTGCGCCCATGGGTGCGGGCGTACTCGAAGGCAGCGCGCACGATCCGCTCTGAACCGCCGGGGGTGATGGCGCGGAGCGAGATCGCCGCGTCGCGCGGGACTTTGGCCATGCCCGGCGCTGCGTAGAACTCTTCCGGCACCCGCTCATACTCGACGCCGATGTACATCCCCTCGGTGTTCTCACGAAAGACCACCAGGTCGATACCCTCGCGGTAGTTCAGCGGGTTGCCCGGATAGGCCTTGCACGGCCGCAGGCAGATGTAGAGGTCGAGCAACTGGCGCATGCGCACAATGGGGCTGCGGTAGGAAAGCCCCTTCCCCTGCAGCTCGGGCGCCAGTTCCTTGTCGGCCACGTCCTTGCCCTTGGAGGTGATGGCCCCAAACATGGCGCAGTCGGTCTCCTTCATGATGTCGAGCGTGCGCTGGGGCAGGGGGTCGCCCTCCTGGCACCAGAACTTCCAGCCGATGTCGGCGGGGATGTACTCGGCGTCCAGGTCGAGCCGGTCGAGGACGATCCGCGTGGCGTCGAGCACATCGACGCCGATGCCGTCTCCCGGCATCCATGCAATGCGGTACTTTGCCATTTTTCTAGCTCCTCGATTAGAGTATATGGTTCTCCTGATTGTGTCCCGTCGGAAAGGGCTGTCATTCTGAGACGCGAAGGGAATCTCGTTTGGGAGTGCCCTGCACAGCCAGCAACGAGATTCTTCGGCCCCTTCGGGGCCTCAGAATGACAATGGAAACGTCCTCCGGCCCCGCCAGGGGCGAGGCACCGCCTCGCCCCTACGGTAGCCCCAACTGCTGGCGGACGTACTGGATCAGCCCACCGGCCTCGATGATCTTGATCACCTCCGGCGGCATGGGCGGGAAGGTGTACGTCCCGCGCGGTGTGGTGACCGTGCCGGCGGCAAAGTCGATGGTGATCTCGTCGCCCGTCTCGACGCCGTCCACCGCGTCGCAGGTGACGATGGGCAGCGCCTCGTTGATGCAGTTGCGGTAGTAGATGCGGGCAAAGCTGCGGGCGACGATCGCCCCCACCCCGATCTCTTTCAGGCAGATCACCGCCTGCTCGCGCGACGAGCCGCAGCCCCAGTTCTTGCCCGCCACAATGATGTCCCCCGGCCGCACGTTCTGCACAAAGGTCGGGTCGAGGTCCTCCAGGGCGTGCCTGGCCATCTCTTTGGGGTCGGTGATCGTATAGGTGTATTTGCCGGCAAAGATAACGTCGGTGTTGACATCGTCGCCGTATTTCCAGACGCGACCGCTGATTCTTGTCTGCATTTCACACCTCCCGCGGGTCAGCGATGACGCCCTTGAGGGCAGAGGCCGCCACGGTGGCCGGGCTGGCCAGGTAAGTGAACGCTTCCTTGGAGCCCATGCGCCCCTTAAAGTTGCGGTTGGCGGTGGAGATGGTCACCTCGCCGGGGGCCATGCAGCCCTGGTGGGCGCCCAGGCAGGGGCCGCAGCCGGGGTTGAGCAGCGTCGCGCCGGCCTCGATCAGCGCGCTGATCAGCCCGCGCTCCAGCGCCGCCAGCAGCACCTCGCGCGAGGCAGGCAGCACCAGCAGGCGCACGTTGGGCGCGATGTGCCGGCCGCGCAGGATCTCGACAGCAGCCTCCAGGTCTTCCAGCCGCCCGTTAGTGCAGGTGCCGACCAGCGCCTGGTTGATGGGCGTGCCTGCCACGTCCGTCACCGGCACCACGTTGTCGACCGTGTGCGGTTTGGCGACCTGCGGGGTCAGCTCCGTCACGTCGTACTCGATGACGCGCTCATAGACGGCGTCGGGGTCGGCGTGGACCTCTTCGTAGGGGTGCGCTAGCCGTCCTTTGAGCCACTCGCGGGTCTTGTCGTCCGGCTCGACGACGCCGTTCTTGGCGCCCATCTCGGCGGCCATGTTGCAGAGGACCATGCGGCTGGCGATGCTCATCTCGGCAATGGCCGGGCCGGTGAACTCGACCGAGCGATAGTCGGCCCCGTCGGCGCGCAGGTCGCCGATGATGTGCAGGATGAGGTCCTTGGCCGAGACGCGCTCTGGCATGCAGCCCTTGACGACGATCTTGAAGCTGGTCGGCACGCGCAGCCACAGCTCGCCGGTGGCCATCACCGCCGCCGCCTCGGTGCGCCCGATGCCGACGGCAAAGGCGCCAAACGCGCCGTGGGTCGTCGTGTGCGAGTCCGAGCCGACGATGACGGCGCCGGGCCAGGCGTGGCCCTTCTCCGGCAGCACCTGATGGCAGATGCCCTCGCCGACATCGTAAAAGCTCCTGATCCCCTGCGCGGCGACAAACTCGCGGATGACCTTGTGGTTGGTGGCGTTGGCCTCGTCGGAAGCCGGCACGACGTGGTCGAGCACGATGACGCTCATCTGGGGGTCGGCCATCTTTTGCACGCCGATCTTGTAAAAGTGTTTGGAGATCGCTGCCGTGTTGTCGTGGGTCAGCAGCCGGTCGGGGCGGACGACCAGGATCTGCCCCGGCACGACGGCGTCCAGTCCGGCCTTGCGGGCCAGAGCTTTTTCTGCGAATGTGAGTCCCATAGCTCCTCCGTGTTGCGTGTTGCGTGTTCCGTGTTCCGTGTTGCGTGTTGCGTGTTGCGTGTGACTAGGCGGCGGCGCCCAGCAGCTTGCCGTAAGCGAAGAGGTCGCCGGCCTGGTAGATGTCCATCTGCACCTGCGAGAATGGCTCGCCCTGGAACACCTGGCTGCCGTTCAGGACAATCCGCCCTGTGGCGAAATCTACCTCCAGCGTGTCGCCGGTCTTGAACCGTTCGGCAAAACGGGTCAGCCCGGGCAGGGTGACGATGGGCAGCCCGCTGTTGATGGCGTTGCGCTTGTAGATAGCGCCAAAGCTCTCGGCGACGATGGCGGCGATGCCCAGGGCGCGGAAGCAATCCACCGCCTGCTGGCGGGACGACCCCGCGCCAAAGTTCCTGCCGGCCATGACCATGTCGCCCGCCTGGGCCTTTTTAGCAAAGTCCTGCCAGCCCTTCAGGTTGTCCAGCGCATACTGGC
>DAOTYD010000206.1:0-23042 GCA_034435295.1 Anaerolineae bacterium
GGGTGTTCGTAGCAGTTGTCCTATCTTTTGCTTCGAACGCCCCCAGCCTGCGGTGCAGCCGGAAACTGCCCGCAGCAAGAGCAATTGGCAATAAGCGATTGGCGATAAGCGATAAGCGATTGGCGATTGGGTGTTCGTAGCAGTTGTCCTATCTTTTGCTTCAAACCCCCAGTTGTCCTGCGAGTTGACGTCTTTCTCCGAGCGGGTAGAATAGAGCCCTGTGGCCGTGATCACGCTGACCACCGATTTTGGCCTGGCCGATGGGTACGTCGGGGTGATGAAGGGGGTGATCCTCTCCATCGCGCCGACGGCACAATTGGTCGATCTGGCCCATGACCTGCCCGCGCAGGACGTGCGCCGGGCGGCGTTTGTCCTCAGCGCCGCCGCTCCCTTTTTCCCGCCCGGCACGGTGCACCTGGCTGTTGTCGACCCCGGCGTGGGCACGTCGCGGCGGGCGCTTGCCCTGCGCGCGGCAGGGGCTTTGTGGGTGGGTCCCGATAACGGGCTGTTCAGCTACGTCCTGGCCGAGTCCGATGGCTGGGAGGCGGTCGAGCTGAGCGAACCAGCCTACCGCCTGACGCCCATGAGCAACACGTTCCACGGGCGCGACCTCTTTGCCCCGGCGGCGGCGCACCTGGCGATGGGCGTGCCGCTGACCGCTTTCGGCCCGCCGGTTGTTGATCCCGTCCTGCTGCCGTTGCCGCGCCTGGCGGTGGAGGCGAGCGGCCTGGAGGGTGAGGTGCTCCACGCCGACCGCTTTGGCAACCTGGTCACCAGCATTGGCCGGCTGAGCTGGGAGGGCCAGGCGCTGCGGCTGAGGCCTGCTTTTCGGCGCGGCGCGGCCGATTGTTCCTTTCGCGCCGCCAGCGCCTGCGTCGAGGTGGTCGGGCGCAGGCTGCGCAGCATCTGCCGTACCTATGGCGCAGTGGGCATCGGTCAGCCTCTGGCGCTGGTGGGCAGCAGCGGCTTTCTCGAAATCGCCATCCGTCAGGGAAGCGCCGAACAGTCGTTGGGCGCGCGCCCAGGAGAGAGGGTGTGGGTGGGGGTATGATGCAAGTGTGCAAGTGGGCAAGTGTGCAAGTGGGCAAGTGTGCAAGTGGGCAAGTTTGCAAGTTTGCAAGTGGGCAAGTGTGCAGGTTTGAGGGAGGAGTGTGATGGGCAGCCTGGTGATCGAGGGTGGGTATCCTTTGCGGGGAACGGTGGTGCCCAGTGGGAATAAGAATGCGGCGTTGCCGGCGCTGGCGGCGTGTCTGCTGACGGATGAACCGGTCGTCCTGCGCAACCTGCCGGACATTGAGGACGTGCGCACGATGGGGCAGTTGCTGGCGGACATCGGCGTCGAAGTGGAGCGGCTCGATCCGCACACGTGGCGGTTGCAGGCGCGCCAGGTGGGCCTGTCTCACTTTGATCGCGAGCGCTTTCGCCGCATCCGCGGCTCGATCCTGCTGGCCGGGCCGATGCTGGCGCGGCTGGGTCAGGTCGATCTGCCCGCGCCCGGCGGCGATGTCATAGGCCGACGGCGGGTCGATACGCACTTTATGGCCTTCCAGCAGTTGGGAGCTGCCGTCGATGCCAACTCCCTCTTTCGCCTGCGCGCCCGCCGCCTGCGCGGCGCCGACATCCTGCTCGACGAGGCGTCGGTCACCGGCACGGAGAACGCCATCATGGCCGCCGTCCTGGCAGAAGGCACGACCGTCATCCGCAACGCCGCCAGCGAGCCACACGTCCAGGACCTGTGCCACATGCTCAACGGCCTGGGGGCACAGATCGACGGCATCGGCTCCAACGTCCTCACCATCCACGGCGTCGACCGCCTGCACGGCGGCGAGTTCACCATCGGGCCGGACCACATCGAGGTGGGGAGCTACATCGCCCTGGCGGCGATGACCCACGGCCAGGTGCGCATCCGCGACGCCGCACCCGAACATCTGCGCATGGTGCGCATGGTCTATGACCGGCTCGGCGTGCGCGTCGAAACCGACGGGGCGGACATCGTGGTGCCGGCTGAACAGCCCTTGCAGGTTATCCCCGACCTGGGTGGAGCTATCCCCACCATCGCCGACGCGCCCTGGCCCGCTTTCCCGGCCGACCTGATGAGCATTTCCATCGTCCTGGCCACGCAGGTCGAGGGGATGGTGCTCTTTCACGAAAAGATGTTCGAGAGCCGCCTCTATTTCGTGGACAAGTTGATTTTCATGGGCGCGCGCATCGTGCTGTGCGACCCGCACCGCTGCGTGGTGCAGGGCCCCTCGCCGCTGCAGGCCGATGTGCTGGTCAGCCCGGACATTCGCGCTGGCATGGCGCTGGTCGGTGCGGCGCTCTGCGCCCACGGCCGCAGCGTCATCCGCAACGTCGATCAGATCGACCGCGGCTATGAGCGGGTGGAGGAAAAGCTGCGCTCGCTGGGGGCGCACATCGAGCGCACAGATGAGAGCTGAAAGTCCCCAGCGGAAGCAGATTGACAAATCCCGCCCCTGACGGTACAATCTCCGCGTTATGGCGGAGGGCATCGTTCCACGCCTGGACCGTGACCGGCTGTCAGTGCCGGTGGCGCTGATCTTGTTGATCGGCGTTCTGTTTCGCTTTATCGATCTGCCAGAGGTCAGCCGCAGCCTTAACGTCCTCGGCTCGCCGCTGGGAATCCACGTCAACCGCACCGTGCTCCTGGTGGTTCTGGTGGGCGCGCTGGTGGCGATGGGCACGCGCTACGTTCTGGCGGCGCACCCCACGCCGTCGGAGCGTTTGCCACGTCCCCGTTATCTCTCCTGGGTGCTGCCCACGCTGCTGGGCGGGCTGGCGGCCTACCTGATCGAACTGGCCCCCACGGCGGGCGTGTGGCTGGTCAGCCTGGCGGGCGGCGTGCTGGTGATCGCTTTGGCGATGGCCGCCGAGTTCGGCTCGCTTTCTATCGACGATCCCAACTATGCCCGCTCGCGGCTGGCGCTGAACATCCTGGGCTATTTGCTGGCTTTCTTCCTCTTTTACCTCATCTACCGGACCCGCGCGCGCAGCATTCTCACCGCCAGCGGCGTGACGCTGGTGGCTTTTCTGGTCGCGCTCGACTTGCTGAGCGTGGCGGACGTGGGGGTGGGGCGCGTCGCGCTCCACGCTGCTGCCGTCGCCCTGCTGGCAGGCGAGGCCACCTGGGCGCTGAACTATTGGCGCCTGAGCAACTGGGCGGCCAGTCTGGCCCTGCTGGTGACCTTTTACCTGGTCACCGGCATCACCCACCAGCACCTGTTCGGACGGCTGAACCGCCTGGTCCTGCTCGAGTTTGGGCTGGTGGCGGTGCTGGCGCTGTGCCTGATCCTGTTTTTCGTGCCATAACAAGTCAGGAGACCTCAAAGGTCTCGTGGTGGAAGGGAACGGTATGGAAAGTTTGACTGCTGCTCGTGACAAGTTACCGCCGCGCATCGCGCGCTTGAGCGACCTGGCCTACAACCTCTGGTGGAGCTGGCATCAGGAAGCGCGTGACCTGTTCAAGCTGCTCGATTTTCCGCTGTGGCGCTCGACCAATCACAACCCCGTGCGCATGCTTGAAGAGGCTTCGCCGGAACGGCTGGCCAGGGCGGCCAAAGACCCTCTCTTTCTGCGCCATTATGACGCGGTGATGCTGGCTTTCGATCGCGACTTGCAGAATGGCCACCGCTGGTTCCCGCACGAATATCCGGAGCTGACCGACCGGCCTGTCGCCTACTTTTCCGCCGAGTTCGGCCTGCACCAGTCGCTCCCCGTCTATTCGGGCGGGCTGGGCGTGCTGGCCGGCGACCACGCCAAAGAGGCCAGCGACCTGGGCGTCCCCTTCATCGGCGTGGGCTTTATCTACTCGCAGGGCTATTTCCGCCAGCACATCCCCCCTCACGGCTGGCAGGAGGCCGTCTATCCGGCGCTCAAGACGCAGGAGACGCCGCTTCTGCCCATCCTGGACGAGGAGGGCAGGCAGGTGCGCGTCCGCGTGCGCCTGGTGACGCAAGAGGTCGAGGTCGCGCTGTGGCAGGTGCAGGTGGGCAGCGTGCGCCTGTGCCTGATGGACACGGACCTGGAGGAGAACGCGCCGTGGGACCGCGGCCTGTCGGCGCGGTTGTACGGCGGCGACCGCGAGATGCGCATTTCGCAGGAGATCGTCCTGGGCGTCGGCGGCGTGCGGGCGCTGCGGGCGCTGAATCTGCGGCCGGCCGCATGGCACATGAACGAGGGACACTGCGCCTTTATGGTGCTCGAACGCATCCGCGAACTGGTGGCCGAAGGCCTGTCCTTCGACGAGGCTGCCGCGGCCGTGCGCGCCACGACGATCTTTACCACCCACACCCCCGTCCCGGCCGGCCACGATGCCTTTGACTTTTCGATGGTCGAAAAGTATTTCAACCACTACTGGGACTCGCTGGGGCTGACGCGCGAAGCGTTCATGGAGCTGGGCAGGGTGCCCGGCGAGGCCAACTTTAACATGACGGCGCTGGCGCTCCGCTTTGCCGACTATCGCAACGCCGTCAGCCAGCGGCACGGCGAGGTCAGCCGGCGGATGTGGCAGGTGCTGTGGCCCGACCAGCCAGTGGAAGAGGTGCCCATCGCCCACGTGACCAACGGCGTCCATTTGCCGTCGTGGATCTATGGACCCCTGAGCGATCTCTTCGACCGCTATCTGGCCCCCGACTGGCGCGAGCGGCATGACGACCCCCTGATCTGGAAGCGGCTGGACGACATCCCCGCTGCCGAGCTGTGGGCCGTGCACCAGGAACAAAAGCGCAAGATGATGAGCTTTATCCGCGAGCGGGCGCGGCGGCGGCGCATTGCCGGGGAGATGGACCCGGACCAGGTGCTGGCGGCGGGGGCTTTTCTCGACCCGGAGGCGCTGACGATTGGCTTTGCCCGCCGTTTCGCCACTTACAAGCGGGCCACGTTGCTCTTCCGCGACGTCGAGCGGCTCAAGCGCATCATCCACGACCTGCACCAGCCGGTGCAGTTCATCTTTGCCGGCAAGGCGCACCCCGCTGACGAAGCGGGCAAACACCTGCTCCAGCAGGTGTACGCCATGGCCAAGGACCCGGCCATGGGGGGGCGGATCGCCTTTGTCGAGGACTATGATATGCACGTGGCGCGCTATCTGGTGCAGGGCGTCGACGTGTGGCTCAACACCCCCCGTCCGCCCTACGAGGCCAGCGGCACCAGCGGGCAAAAGGCGGCCATAAACGCCATTCCCAACCTGAGCGTCCTCGACGGCTGGTGGGTGGAAGGGTACAACGGCGCCAACGGCTGGGCGATCCCCGCGCTGGAGGTGGAGGAGCCGGCAGCGCTGGATGCCCATGACGCCAACGCCCTCTACCAGCTTCTGGAAGAGGAGGTCGTGCCGCTCTTTTACGACCGCGATGCCGACGGCGTGCCGCGCGGCTGGGTGGCGGTGATGAAAGAGGCCATTCGCACCTCGGCCCCGGTCTTTTGCACGCGCCGCATGGTGCGCGAGTATGCCGAGCGCTTCTATGCGCCGGCGGCACGGGTGGCGCACAAGATTGCCGTTTGACGCCGATTGCCATTTGCAAAGAGTATGCTATAATCTTGCTCGTTTTTGAGTCAAGATAACAAATATATCTCATCGGCCAGAGGAGGTCATCCTTGCTTGGACAGTTCACCTTCGTTGGCATCTTGTTGGTAGTGGCATTGCTCCTCAGCCTCTTTATGGTGGGAGCGCCGTGGCTTCTTCGGCCCAAGCGGCCTGATCCTCGCAAGAGCGAACCCTACGAGTGCGGTCTCACGCCTCACGGCGAGTCGTGGGTGCAGTTCAAGGCCCAGTACTATGTCTTTGCCCTCGTTTTCGTCGCTTTTGACGTCGAGGCGGTCTTTCTCCTGCCCTGGGCCCTGGCGCACAACGTGATGCCGTTCTACGCCGTGCTGGAAGGCATCCTGTTCATCCTGCTCCTCTTTGCTGCCCTGCTCTATCTCTGGCGCAAGGGCGGCCTGGAGTGGATGTAAGGGTGCTCTGACCGCCGACGCACCTTCCTGGAGGTCCGTATGGATTTTATTTCCGACGCCATCGTGAACATTGGGCTCTGGCTCGAGCGGCTGCTGGTCAGCGCCGGCCTGGCCCCTCAGGCGGCGGCGCTGGTGATGACGATCGTGGGCACGGTCGTCGTCGCTTTCTTCCCGCTGCTGATCGTCGTCTTTTTGATCTGGATGTACCGCAAGGCCTCGGCGCGCATCGGAGGGCGGCTGGGCCCCAACAGCTCGGGCACGTGGGCCGGGCCAGGCGGCATCGTCCAGCCCATCGCCGATGTGATCAAGATGTTCACCAAAGAGGACATCCGGCCGCTGGGGATCGACCCCGTCCCCTACAACCTGGCGCCGATTATCGTCGTGGCCTCGGCGGTGATGGTCTGGGCGGTGGTGCCGTTCGGCAAAGGGCCGCGGATGATCGGCGCCGACCTGGGCATTGGCCTGTTCTACGTCATGGCCTTTTCCTCGGCCTCGCTGGTCGCCTTTCTGATGGCCGGCTGGTCGTCCAACAACAAGTACTCCACCGTCAGCGCCTTTCGTGCGACGGCCCAGCTCCTGGGCTATGAGATTCCCCAGCTCGTCGCCGTGCTCTGTGTCGTTGTCGTTGCCGGCTCGTTGCGGATGTCGGCGATCGTCGACGCGCAGCAGGACGTGATTCTGCTGATCGCCCTGCCGCTGCCGGCGCTCATCTTTCTGCTGGCCAGCTATGCCGAGATCGGCGCGCGGCCCTTCGAGCTGCTGGAGTGCGAGTCGGAACTGGTGGCGGGCTATCAGACCGAGTACAGCGGCATGAAGTGGGGCATGTTCTACGTCGGCGAGTTCATGGGCGCCGTGGCCGTCGCGGCCCTCTTTGCCACAGTCTTTTTGGGCGGCTGGCGCGGCCCCTTCGTCGATAGCTTCCCCGTGCTGGGGACGCTGTGGTTGGTCCTCAAGATCCTGTTTATGCTCCTGGTGTGGACCTTTTTCCAGATGACGCTGCCGCGGCTGCGCATCGACCAGATGCTGGCTTTCAACTGGAAGTTCCTGGTGCCCCTGTCGCTGGTGTTGCTCTGCGTGCTGGCGCCGCTGAACCACTGGCTGGTGCGCGCCCTGCCGGGCAGCGACTATGTCTGGGCGCGGACGGGCATCCTGCTGGCGGCCAACGTGCTGGTCTTTTTGGGGACGTGGGCCGTTGTCGCTCTCGCCGAGCGACGGCGGACGGTCAGGCCGCGCCAGGTGGAGGTGAGCGCATGACAACGACGATTCTCTTTCTGCTGTTCGCCCTGGTCACACTGGCAGGGGCGATTGGCACGGTCACCGAGCGCAAGCTGTTCCACGCCGCGTTGTGGATGTTGCTCTCCTTTTTCGGCGTTGCCGCGCTGTACGTCCTGCTGGAAGCGCCTTTCTTCGCCGCGGTGCAGCTTTTCATCTACATGGGCGCGATCGGTATCCTGATCATCTTTGCGCTCATGCTCACCCGCGGCTCGATGCGCGAAGGCGGGCCTTACCTCAACGATCAGTGGTGGCTGGTCGCCCTGCTGGCGGTCGTCTTGCTGGTCGTCGTGGGCTGGCTGCTGTGGCAGCAGTACGGCAGCGTGATGGCGGTGCATGCGGTCGATGAGGGCAGCCTGGTGCAGTTGGGGCGGGTCCTCTCTGAGCAGGATGGCTATGCGCTGCCTTTCGAGGTGGCCTCCGTGCTCCTGGTGATGGCGCTCATCGGCGCCGTGACGATTGTGAGGGAACGATGATGGGAGTTCCACTGGCCTGGTACCTGATTTTAGCTGCGGCCCTCTTTTGCGTGGGCCTCTACGGCGTGCTCTCGCGGCGCAACGCCATTGCCACCGTCATGGGCGTCGAGTTGATGCTCAACGCGGTGAACGTGAACCTGCTGGCCTTTTGGCGCTACACCGAGCCGGGCGGCATGACGGGGCAGGCGTTCGCCACCTTTGTCTACGCGGTCGCTGCGGCCGAGGTGGCGGTGGGCCTGGCGCTGATCGTCGCCATCTACCGCAACCGCGACACGGTCGACCTCGACCAGATCAACCTGCTCAAGTGGTAGGAGGGGGTAGCCAATGACCATACATACTCTGCTCCCGATCCTGACCGCCCTGATCCCCTTGCCACCCTTCCTCTCCTTCATCCTGATCGTCCTCTTCTTCAACCGCTGGAAGCGGGTCAGCCACTCGATCGCGATCGGGGCCATGTTCATTTCCTTCCTGATGGCGCAGGTGGTCTTTTGGAGCGTGATCGGCATGGGCGGGCATGCCCTGGCCGAGCACCCCATCCACCTGGAGATCCCCTGGCTGCCGGCCGGGGCGACGGCGCTGACGATGGGCGTGCTGGTCGACCCGCTGGGCGCGTTCACGCTCTTCTTCGTCTCCATTACCTGCCTGTGCATCTTTCTCTACAGCGTGGGCTATATGAGCGAGGGGGGCCGGCACTATGACCCCCGCTACTCGCGCTTTTTCGCCTACATCAGCCTGTTCGCCACCGGCATGCTGGGGCTGACCGTCGCCGACAATATGCTGATGCTCTTTATCTTCTGGGAGATCATGGGCCTCTGCTCCTACCTGTTGATCGGCTTTTGGTGGGAAAAGAACTATCCTGATCCCAGGCAGATCACCCCGCGGCAGGCGGGCCTGAAGGCCTTTATGACCACCCGCGTCGGCGATGTGATCATGCTGTTGGGCATCGCCTATCTCTACACCGCTACCGGCACGCTCAGCTTCCGCCAGGTGCTGAACGAGAGCACGCTGCACCACCTGGCCAGCATGGCTTCGGTCATCCCGGGGCTTTCGGCGGCGGCACTGATCGGGCTGCTGCTCTTTGGCGGGACGGTGGGCAAGTCGGCCCAGTTCCCGCTGCACGTCTGGTTGCCGGACGCGATGGAAGGCCCCACGCCGGTCAGCGCGATGATCCATGCGGCGACGATGGTCTCGGCGGGCGTCTATATGGCCGTGCGCATGTTCCCGCTCTTGCAGGTCGGCTTCGACGCCCATCACGGCCAGCTCAGCGCGCCGATGGTGGCGATGGCGGTGATCGGCACGTTCAGCGCCTTTATGGCGGCGACGATCGCCGTGGCCCAGAACGACATCAAGAAGGTGCTGGCCTATTCGACCATCAGCCAGCTCGCCTATATGGTGGCGGCGCTGGGCATCGGCGCCTACGTCGCGGCGGCCTTCCACCTGGTGACGCACGCCTTCTTCAAGGCGCTGCTCTTCCTCGGCTCGGGCTCGGTCATCGTCGGCTCGCACCACGAGCAGGACATGATGAAGATGGGCGGGCTGCTCAAGCGCATGCCGATCACGGCGATCACCTTCATCATCGGCGGCCTGGCCCTTTCCGGCTTTCCCATCCTCACCGCTGGCTTTTGGAGCAAGGACGAAATCCTGGCCGCGGCGTGGAGTTCCAACCAGGTGGTCTTTTGGGTGCTGGCTATCGGCGCGCTGCTGACCGCTTTTTACACCAGCCGCCAGATCTGCCTGACCTTCCTGGGCGAGCCGCGCAGCGACCACGCCGCGCACGCCCACGAGGTTTCCTGGACGGTCTATGTGCCGCTGATCGTGCTGGCGGTGTTTGCGGCGGGCTTTGGCTTTATCGGCGTGCCGGAGCATTTTCCGGTCATCGGCCCGCTGATCAACAACAACCTGTTCCACCACTTTGTCGGCGCGACCATCGGCGAGCTCCTGCCGCACGGCGAGGAGGGCTTTAACGCTGTGCCGCTGCTCATCTCGGTCCTCTTTGCCCTGACCGGCCTGGTCGGCGGCTGGCTGGTCTATGGGCGCCGGCCGCTGGCGGCGGGCCAGCCCGATCCGATGATCAAAGCGCTGGGGCCGCTCTATCCGGTGCTCAAGAACAAGTACTATGTCGACGAGTTCTACAACGCGGTGCTGATCCAGCCGGCGATCAAGCTGGCGCGGGCGGTCTATCAGGGGCTCGACCGCGGCCTGATCGACGGCATTCTTCACGGCGTCGCCAAAGGCTCCTTCCAGGCGGCGCTGGGCAACCGCTGGTTCGACAGGAACGTCATCAACGGCGGCGTGGACGCCTTTGTGGCCTTTTTCCAGAGGCTGGCGCGGGAGGCGCGGCTGGTGCTCCAGACCGGCCAGGTGCAGCACTACTTGCTCCAGGTGCTGTTCTTTGTGTGCGCCTTTGCTGCGCTCTATGTGATTCTGTGGTTGCGGCAGCTTGGAGGGTAAGGGCATGGAGTTTATTCGCGATCACCTCCTGACGTTGATCTTGTTCACCCCCCTCGTGGGAGCGGTGCTGGTGACGCTCCTGCCGAAGGAGGAGGAAAAGCTGATCAAGTGGGTGGCGTTTCTGATCAGCCTGATCCCCCTGGCGCTCTCGATCGTGGCCTGGAGCCAGTTTCGGCCCGCGGCGGCGGGGTTCCAGTTCGAGGAGCAGGTGCAGTGGTTCCCCCAGATCGGCTCCTCCTACCACCTGGGCGTCGACGGCATCAGCCTGACCATGGTCTTGCTGACAACGTTCCTGACGCCGCTGGCGCTGCTGATCTCGTTCAGCATCGACAAAGAGGTGCGCACCTACTTTGCCCTTTTCCTCCTTCTGGAGATGGGCATGCTGGGCGTCTTTGTCTCGCTGGACCTGATCCTCTTCTTCCTCTTCTGGGAGTTTGGGCTGGTGCCCATGTACTTTCTGATCAACATCTGGGGCAGCGCCAACCGCCAGTACGCCTCGTTCAAGTTCTTTATCTACACGATGGCCGGCAGTCTGGGCCTGCTCCTGGCGATCCAGGTCATCGGCGTCGTCGCCGGGACGGCGGTGCCGGGGCAGGTGGCGGTGTTCGACATCCCGCAACTGATCTCTTTCTGGCCGGCCTTTCGCGGCTCGCTCTTTGGGCTGCCCATCGGCGTGGTCAAGACGATCGGCTTTTGGGCTTTTGCCATCGCTTTCTCGATCAAGGTGCCGGTGTGGCCTTTCCACACCTGGCTGCCCGACGCGCACACCGAGGCGCCGACGGCCGGCTCGATGTTGCTGGCGGGCGTGCTGCTCAAGCTGGGCGCCTATGGTTTTCTGCGGCTGGTGCTGCCGCTCTTCCCGGCGCAGGCGGCGCAGTTCTCCGGCGTCTTTGCCGCACTGGGACTGGCGGCGGCGGTCATCGGCGGGCTGGCGGCGCTGGGGCAGGACGATTTCAAGCGGCTGGTGGCCTACTCTTCGGTGGGGCACATGGGCTTTGTCGTGCTGGGCATCGCCGTAGCCGCGCGGTCGCTGGGCGGCGGCGTCGACCCGCAAGACGCGGTGCTGGCGACCAACGGCGCGGTGCTGCAGATGTTCAACCACGGCATCACGGCGGCGGCGATGTTTGCGCTGGTGGGCATGGTCTATGAGCGCGCCCACACGCGCGACCTGGGGGCCTTTGGCGGGCTGGGGGTGGTGGTGCCGGCCTATGGCGGCGTGCTGCTCTTTTGCACCATGGCCTCGCTGGGCCTGCCCGGCCTGAACGGCTTTGTCAGCGAGTTCATGGTCTTTCGGGGAGCCTGGCCCGTCTTTACCCTGGTCACGGCGCTGGCGACGTTGGGGCTGATCTTGACCGCGGCCTACCTGCTGTGGACCATCCAAAAGGTCCTGCTGGGCCCGCTCAACCCGCGCTGGCAGGGCATGCGCGAGATCAACTTCCGCGAGGTCGTGGTGATGGTGCCGCTGATGGCCCTCATGTTCCTCATCGGCGTCTGGCCGTCCTGGCTCATCAATCTCTTCAACGCGACCGTGATGCGGTTGCTTGGTTGATTCGGTGTAAAGTGAGGTGGTCATGGACTTTCCATTCCTGAGCGTCATCGCCTTTACCCCGGCAGTGGCGGCGATTCTTCTTCTGCTGCTGCCCAAGGAGAGCAAAACCGAGGCGCGAGTCATCGCAGCGGCGTCCAGCCTTTTCGCGCTGGTGCTCGCGCTGTGGGTCTATTTCACCTACGACCGCTCCGCGGCTGGCTTTCAGTTCGTCGAGCAGGTGAACTGGATCCCGGCGATCGGCTCCAGCTACCACGTGGGGGTAGACGGCATCAGCCTGCCGCTGCTCCTCTTGAACTGTGTGGTGGCTTTTACCGGCGTGCTCATCTCCTGGGGCATCGACGACCGGCCCAACTACTTTTTTGCCTTTCTCTTCCTCGTCGTCACGGGCGTCAATCTGGTCTTTGTCGCCCTTGATCTCTTCCTGCTCTTTTTCGCCTACGAGCTGGCCGTCTTTCCGATGTACCTGCTGATCTCGATCTGGGGCTGGAAACAGACGCGCGCCTATGCGGCGATGAAGCTGACCCTCTACCTGCTGGTGGGGTCGATCATCGCGCTGGTTGGCCTCCTGGCCCTCTACTTCCAGGCGGGGCTGGGGACGTTCGACCTGCTGGCGCTGCAGGAGGCGGGGGTCAGCGCCGCTTTCCAAAAGACCTGGTTCCTGCCCGTCTTTCTGGGCTTTGGCGTGCTGGCGGGCATCTGGCCCTTCCACTCCTGGTCGCCCGACGGTCACGTGGCAGCGCCTTCAGCCGGTTCGATGGTCCACGCGGGCGTGCTGATGAAGGTCGGCGCCTACAGCGCCTTGCGCTTTGGCATCGAGCTCTTCCCCGAAGGAGCCCAATTCTGGCTGCCCTACATCATCCTGCTCACGCTGGTCAATGTGGTCTATGGCTCGATGATCGCCATGGTGCAGGACGATTTCAAGTACGTCATCGGCTTTTCCAGCGTCAGCCACATGGGGCTGGTCTCGATGGGCTTTGCCACGATGAGCCAGGCTGGGATGAACGGTGCGGCGCTGCAGATGTTCTCCCACGGGGTGATGACGGCGCTCTTCTTTGCTGTCGTCGGCATGGTCTATGACCGGGCGCACACGCGGCACATCCCCGACCTGGGCGGCTTTGTCAAGATCATGCCGGTCGCTGCGGTGGCCTTTATCATCGGCGGCCTGGTTTCGATGGGCATGCCCGGCCTCTCCGGCTTTATCGCCGAGGTGCAGATTTTCCTGGGCCTGTGGCAGGCGCGGACGGTGGCCTGGTGGTATCCGGTTGTCGCAGCGCTGGCCTCGCTGGGCATCATCTTTACCGCGGCCTATGTCCTGCGCGTCGTCCAGCGCGTCTTTTTCGGCGAGCTCAAGGCTGAGTTTGCCACCCTGCCCGACATCACCGTGTTGGACAAAGTGGCGCTGGGCATCCTCTGCGCCATCCTGATTATCGTGGGCGCTTTCCCGACGGTGATCACGAACGTGATCCAGACGGGCGTCGCGCCGATTGTAACCCTTCTGGGAGGTGGGTAGGTGAGAACCTCAACCTTCGATCTGACGCAACTGCTGACGATCCTGCCCCAGATTCTGCTGGTCGTGCTGGCCCTGGCGGTCATGGTCTTTGACGTGGCGACGCCCAAGGCCAAAAAGCGCAGTGTGGGCATCTTTACCGCGGCTGGCCTGGTGATCGTGCTGCTGTTTACCCTCTTCTGGCCGATCTCCAACCAGGCAGCCTTTGGCGGCATGCTCCGCGACGACGGCGTGGCCCGCGCCTTCCAGGTCATTTTCATGCTCAGCGGTTTTCTGGTGATCCTGCTGTCGCTGGACTTTCGCCCGCTGCCTCATGACGGGACCTACTACGCCGTGCTGCTCTTTTCGATCCTGGGCATGTCGCTGATGGCGGCGGCGGAGAACCTGGTGCTGCTCTATGTGGGCATGGAGATGACCAGCATCAGCGCCTATGTCCTGGTGGGCTATCTGCACGACACGGTTCCGTCGTCCGAGGCAGGAGTCAAGTATTTCATCTTTGGCGCCATGACCTCGGCGGTGATGCTCTATGGCATGAGCCTCATCTACGGCCTGGCCGGCGGCGTCGCCTACAGCCAGGTTGCCATGGTCCTGCGCGGCACGCCCCTGGCGGTGATCGCCTTTCTGATGGTGCTGGTGGGCTTTGGCTTCAAAGTGGCGATGGTGCCGATGCACTTTTGGTCGCCCGATGTCTACCAGGGTGCGCCGACGCCGATCACGGCCTTTATCTCGGTCGCTTCCAAGGCAGCGGGCTTTGCTGTGCTGGTGCGGGCGCTGGAGGGGCTTTTCCCTGGCCTGATCAATCAGTGGATTCCGCTGATCATGGCCATCTCGATGGTGACCATGACGCTGGGCAACATGCTGGCGATCCCCCAGCGCAACATCAAGCGCATGCTGGCCTACTCCAGCATCGCTCAGGCGGGCTATGTGCTCATCGGGGTGACGGCGGGCGGCGAGCGCGGCATCGCGGCGGTGATCTTTTACCTGCTGGTCTATGTGGTGACCAACGTCAGCGCCTTTGCGGTGGTCAACATCGTCAGCAATCACGTCGGGGGTGAGGACATCGAAGAGTACTCGGCGCTCAGCCGCCGCTCGCCCTTCCTCGGCCTGGCGCTGATGGTGGCGCTGCTCTCGCTGGCCGGTGTGCCGCCGGCGGGCGGTTTCGTCGGCAAGCTGTTCCTGTTCTCCGCCGGTATCGGCGAGGGGCTGATCGGCCTGGTCGTCATCGCCGTGCTGAACGTCATCGTCGGCCTTTACTACTACCTGAACATTGTCAAGCAGGCGTACATGGTCCGCTCCGAGCGGGAGGACGAGGTGATCCCTGTCCCCGCTGCGAGCCGCATCGCTTTGGGGCTGGGCATTGCCGCGATTTTGCTGCTGGGCATTTTTGCGGCCCCATGCTATAATTTGCTTTCGAGTCTGGTGGCAACCTGGTTCTAGCGGCAGAGGGGGGCGATGAGCAAAAAGCCGCTGATGGGCGATCTGGGCGACGCTGCCTGGGTGTTGGGCGTGGGCAGCCAGGCCGGGATTACCCTGGCCGGTCTGGTGCTGGCCGGTCTGGCGGTTGGCTATCTGATCGACCGGCAGTTGGGCACGTTGCCGTGGATCACGCTCATCCTGACGCTGGTCGGGGCCGTCAGCGGCCCCATCCTGGTCTACCGCATGGTGACGCGGGCAGTACGCGCGCGAATCGAGCCGAAAGAGGAAGATTAGAACGGTATGACAGAGACAGCGCAGAAACAGAAGAAAAAGCGCACGCCGCTGATCGCTTTGGTCGTCCTGGTAATGCTGGTGTTGTGCGGTCTGGGCTTTGTCTTTCCGCGGGGCCGGGAGCTTCCCGTCATCTCTATGGCCGCTGAGCGCATCCCCATCCCCTTGCCCCTGCCGGGCTTTCAGGAGGGCTTCCCCAACACGCTGCCCACGGCCATCCTGACCTCCCTGATCCTGATTGTCCTGGCGCTGATCTACAACCTCTCCGCGCGCCGCGCCGAAAAGACGGGCCAGCTCAACCGTTTCCTGGTCGCTGTGGACACGCTTTTCGAAGGGCTCTACTCCTTTGTCGAAAACATCGCCAGGGACAAGACCCGCGCCCTGTTGCCCCTGGTGGCGACCTTCTTTTTCTTCATCCTGACCGCGAACTGGATGGGGCTGCTGCCAGGCGTCGGCTCGATCGGGCTGTACGAAGAGCACCACGGCGAGAGGGTGCTGGTGCCCTTTTTCCGCGGCGCCAATGCTGACCTGAGCACCACCCTGGCCCTGGCGATCATCTCGGTGATCACTGTGCAGGTCGTTGGACTGCGCTTCCAGGGGCCGCGCTATCTGCGCAAGTTCTTCAACTTTTCTGCTCCGCCGAACAGCGGGATGGTTGGTCCGGTGCTGCGCATCGCCAACGGCTTTGCCGGCCTGCTCGAAATCATCAGCGAGGTGAGCAAGATCTTTTCTTTCGCCTTTCGTCTTTTTGGCAACATCTTTGCCGGCGAAGTTTTGCTCATCGTCGTCAGCTTCCTGGCGGCGTTTGTCGCCACCCTGCCCTTTATGGGATTGGAGCTGTTCGTCGGCCTGATTCAGGCCCTGGTCTTTTCGATGTTGTCGCTCGTCTTTTACACCATGGCGACGCACCACCACTAGTGCGAACGATCTTTTTGAGGAGGAGTCACGATGGAGTATGAAGCCGCTACCCAGATCGCCGCTGCCCTGGCCATTGGGCTGGGGGGCATGATGCCGGCCCTGGCCATCGGCCTGATGGCGTCGAAGGCAATGGAGGCGATTGGGCGTAACCCCGAATCGTCGGGCAACATTCTCACCAACATGATCCTGGCGATTGCCTTTGCCGAGGCCATCGCGATCTATGCGTTGGTGGTCGCCCTGGCGATCAAGTTCGTCCCCGTTACGCCGCTGCACTAGGAGGAGAGACGTGGGTGACGCACTGACAGCCCTGGGGATCAACGGGCCTTTCCTGATTTCGCAGGCGGTCAATTTCCTGATCCTCTTTGGCGTGCTGACCCTGCTGCTGTGGAAGCCGGCCATGCGCCGCCTGGACGCGCGGCGCGAGATGCTGCGCCAGCAGCAGGAAGACGCCGCCGAGGTGGCCAGGATGCGCACGGAGGCGAACCAGGAAAAGACCCGCATGCTTGACGAGGCCAAAGTCGAGGCGACGCGCATTCTGACCGAGGCTCGCGCTCAGGCGCAGGAGATCGTCAAACGGGCCAACGCCGAGGCCCGCGCCGAGGCCGAGCGCTACGTCGCCCAGGCCCGCCGTGACGCCGAGGCCGAGCGCAACATGATCCTGGGCCAGATGCGCGACCAGATCAGCGCGCTGGCCATCGCCGCCGCGCACCAACTGGTGGGCGAGGCGCTCGACGAACAGCGCCAGCGCGCCCTGGTGAGCGCCTTCTTCAGCGGCATCCGCGAGGGCCGCGTGACGGTGCTGCCGGAGGGCGTGGAGCGCGCCGAAGGACCTGTGCAGGTCACCAGCGCTCTCCCGCTGACCGACGGGGAGCAGGCTGTTGTGCGCCGCGAGCTGACCGCACGTCTGGGTGACAAGATCGAAATCTCGTTCCACGTCGATCCGCAGCTCCTCGGCGGGCTGGTGCTCCGCGTCGGCGACCGTGTGATCGACGGCAGCATGGCCGGCCATCTGGAACAGTTGCGGCAGTCGCTGGCCTGATTCGAGCGCTGAATAAGAGGACGATGGGCATCAACCTCGGAGGTCAACAACCTCCGAGGTTTGAGTTTATGAGCGAAAGGATGTGATGGTGAAACGCCTGAACGAATTGATGACTGCCCTGCCGTCCGTCCTGGGTCGGGTCGGCGGCGATGTGGAGGTGAGCGGCATCTGCGCCGACTCGCGCCGCATACGGCCAGGCCACCTCTTTGTCGCCATCCCCGGCGGCAGCGCCGATGGCCACCGCTTCATCGCCCAGGCGGTGGAAGAGGGCGCCGTGGCCGTCGTCGGCGAGCGCCCGCCTGCCGCGCTGTCGGACGTTCCGTGGGGCGCCTTCACCTACCTGCAAGTGCCCGACGCGCGCCAGGCCTGGGGCTGGCTCTGCGCCGCCTGGGAGGGCTTTCCTTCCCACGCCCTCGTCCTCATCGGCGTCACCGGCACTGACGGCAAGACGACCACCACGACGCTCATCGACGCTGTGCTGCGCGCCGCCGGCCTGGAGACGGGCATGGTCAGCACGGTCAGCGCCCGCTTCGGCGGCGTGGAGGTCGACACGGGCCTGCACACGACCACACCCGACCCTCCCGACGTGCAGCGTTACCTGGCGCGCATGGTCGAGAGCGGGGCTACCCACGCCGTGCTGGAAGTGACCTCGCACGGGCTGGCTCAACACCGCGTCGCCGGTTGTGCCTTTGATATCGCCGTGGTGACCAACATCACCCACGAGCACCTGGATTTCCACGGCTCGCTGGAAGCCTACCAGCAGGCCAAGGCGAGCCTCTTTGCCGGCCTGACCGCTTCCTTCCGCAAGGAGGGCATCCCTAAGGTGGCGGTCCTGAACCGCGACGACGACTCGTACCGCTACCTGAGCCCCCTGCCGGCCGACCGCCACATCATCTACAGCCTGGTCGGCCCGGCGGACGTCACGGCTGCCGATGTGGCCTATCGGCCCGGTGCGACCCAACTGACAGCCCACCTGCCGCAGGGGCAGGTGCGCATCGAGACGCATCTGGTGGGCGCGTACAACGTCAGCAATGTGCTGGCGGCGGCGGCGGTGGGCGCCGCGCTCGACCTGCCCCTGGAGGCCATCGCTGCCGGCGTCGCCGCGGTGCGCGGCGTGCCGGGGCGGATGGAGCGCATCGACGAGGGGCAGGATTTCCTGGCGATCGTCGATTTTGCCCACACGCCCAACGCTCTCCGTCAGGCGCTGACGGCGGCGCGGGAGATGACCGCTGGCCGCGTCATTGTCGTCTTTGGCTGCGCCGGCCTGCGCGACCGCGAAAAGCGCGCGCTGATGGGGCGCAGCGCGGGCGAGCTGGCCGACGTGGTGGTGCTCACCGCCGAGGACCCGCGCACCGAGGATCTGGACGAGATCATGGCGGTCAGCGCCGCCGCCGCCCGGCAGGGGGGCAAGCGGCTGGGCGTCGACCTCTTTTGCATCCGCGACCGTGGACAGGCCATCCTCGCTGCCTGCCAGATGGCCTCTGCCGGCGACCTGGTCATCGCCTGCGGCAAGGGTCACGAGCAGTCGATGTGCTTTGGTGATGTCGAATACCCCTGGGACGACCGCCAGGCCATGCGGCGAGCGCTGCACGGCGAGACGCTCGATACGCTGCCCACGGCGCGCTGAAAAGGCTGCAATCTGCCCAGGTGGCATGGGTTCGGAGGTGATCATGAGAAAGAAATACGCTTTACTGTTGTCCCTGCTGGCGCTGCTCAGTCTGGCCTGCACGCTGACCATCCCCTTGCTGCCGGAGGTGGAAGTGCCTCGCCTGGAGGTCGGCGAGATGGAGGAGTATACGGAAGAGGTCAGCAGCGCGGGCGTCTCGTCGGCGCGGGTCAAGATCGAGCAGGGCATCGGCGAGCTTTCGGTCGCCGCTGGCGACCCCGCCTTGTTCTTCTCCGGCGTCTTTCGCACCAACGTCGCCGAGTGGGCCCCCGCCGTGAGCTGGCAGAACGGCCGTCTGGACATCGAGCAGGGCACCACGACGGGGATGCCAGGCGCAGGCGCGGAGAACCAGTGGGAGCTGGCTTTCTCTCCCGATGTCGAACTCGACATGGAGCTCGAGATCGGCGTCGTTGACTGCGAGCTGGAGATGGGTGGCCTGGCTCTGACCCGCCTCTCGATTGAGTCGGGTGCGTCCGACCTGGTCTTGCGCTTCGACGAGCCGAACCGGGCCGAGATGGAACGGCTGCGCATCCAGGTTGGCGCGGCGAACGTCGACGTGGGCGGCATCGGCAATGCCAGCCCACGGAACGTCCGCATCGACGGCGGGGTGGGCAACATCACCCTTGACCTGACCGGGGCCTGGGTCAGGTCGTCCGATATCCGCATCTCGGCCGGCAGCGGCATGCTCGTCCTGCGCCTGCCCCGCGACGTTGGCGTGCGGGTGGAGATGGAGGGCGGGCTTGGCAGTATTGAAGCAGACGCGGATCTGCACTATGAGGACGGCGTCTATACCAACGATGCCTATGGCGACGCGGCGCTGGACCTGCTCATCGAGGTGACCGTGGGCGTCGGCAGCGTGGAGTTGGAACTCGAATAAGGAGGTTTTGCGATGCGTCGTTATCGTTTTATGTGTGCTCTGCTGTTGGCTGTGTTGCTGTTGGCCGTGGCGTCCCCGGCGCTGGCCTTCGACGGCGGGCGGCCCGACGGCAAGGTGGTCTGGGGCGAGGATTTCACCCTGGCCAGCGGCGATGCGGTCGATGGCGACCTGGTCGTCTTTGGTGGCGATGTCGAGCTGGAAGAAGACAGCCGCGTCGAGGGGAGCGTCATCGTCTGGGGCGGCGATCTGGAAGTGGCCGGCACGGTCGAGGGCGATGTGGCGGTCTTTGGCGGCAACATCACCCTGCTGGAGGAGGCGGTGATCGAGGGCGACGTGGCCATCAGCGGCGGTTCGATCGACCGTGCGGAGGGCGCCGTGGTCGAAGGGCAGGTGATCACCAGTCCTGGCGGAAGGTGGGAGATGCCGTTCGTGCCGCGGATCGTGACCGTGCCGCCGGTCACCCCGCTTGTCGTTCGAGGGCGGCCCGGCTATGGGATTCTGGGCGTGCTGTGGGCGATCCTGCGCGGCGTGGCCATGGTGGTGGTGATGGCCGGGCTGGCCGGGCTGGTGGCGCTGCTATGGCCTCAGCCGACGGCCCGCGTGGGCCAGGCATGCATTCGCGCGCCGCTGGCTTCCTTCGGCGTGGGTCTGCTCACGGTTGTGGTCGTCGTTGTCCTGCTGGTCAGCATCTGCCTGACGGTGATTGGCGTCGTGGCGGGCATTGCGGCCGGCGTTGCGGCGGTCTTTGGCTGGATTGCTCTCGGCGCTGCCATCGGCGAACGGCTGCTGTCGCGGGGCACGGCGCATCCCTTCTGGACGGCGGCCCTGGGCGCCGGCCTGCTCACGCTGATCAGCGTCCTGTTCGACGTGATTCCCTGCATCGGCTGGATTGCTGGCTTTCTGGTGATATGCGTGGGCCTGGGCGCAGCGATCCTGACCCGCTTTGGTACGACGGCCTATGTGCCCGCTGCGCCGGCTCCCCCGCTGCCGCCGCAAGCAACGGAAGAGCCGCAGGAGGAAATCGAGGCATAACTGCTCAGCCTGTCATTCTGAGCGCCCGAAGGGCGCGAAGCCTGCCCTGAGCGAAGGCGAAGGGAATCTCACCCATCACGCCAAAGCGGCGTTATTCTGCAGCGAAAAAAACGGGATTCTTCGTCGCTTCGGCCGCTTCGCGGCCTGCGCTCCTCAGAATGACATCTGGGAACAGTAGCGATCAGCGATCAGCGATAAGCGATAAGCGATAAGCGATCAACAAACCCCTGCCCCGTCCGCCGCATGGCAGAGGTGGAAAGTTGGCTGGCGGTCGAAGCGGGCCTGGTAGGCGCGACGCAGGCGGTCGGACAGCTCCTCGACCGCCGCGTTTTCTGCCAGGGCCAGGATGCAGCCGCCAAAGCCGGCCCCGGTCAGCCGCGCGCCGTAGCAGCCGGGCGTCGCCCAGGCCGTCTCGACCAGCAGGTCCAGTTCCGGCGCGCTGACCTGGTAGTCGTCGCGCAGGCTCTCGTGGCAACGGCGCATCGCCGCGCCGAAGCGCATCAGGTCGCCCGCCCGCAGCGCCTCCATCGCCTCCAGCACGCGCGCGTTGGCGCTGACGACGTGGCGAGCGCGGCGACGCAGCACGTCGGGGAGCAGGTGCTGGTAGCGCTCGAAATCGGCCAGCGAGACGTCGCGCAGGGCGCGGATGCCCGGCAGGTGCTGCGCCAGCAGGCGCACCGCCTCCTCGCACTCGGCGCGGCGACGGTTGTACTCGGACGCGGCCAACGAGCGGCGCACGCCCGAGTCGACCACCAGCAGGGCGACCTCCGCCGGCAGCGGCACCAGCGTCACCTCCAGCGAGCGGCAGTCCAAAAGCAACGCGTGCCCGGCCTGCCCGCAGGCTGAGGCCATCTGGTCCATAATCCCGCAGCGCACGCCGACGTAGGCGTTTTCGGCGCGCTGGCAGAGCAGGGCCAGCTCGCGGCGCGCCAGCTCAAAGCCGGATAGGGCCTGCCAGGCGCAGGCAAAAGCCACTTCGACGGCGGCGGAGGAGGACAGGCCGGCGCCGATGGGCACGTCAGAAGTGAGAGCAGCCATCAGCCCTCTCGTGGGCAGTTCCTGCTGTTGCAGCGCCCAGGCCACGCCCCGCGCATAGTCGGCCCAATCGCCCTGGCGCGGCGGGATGGCGTCCAGCGCGAAGGCAGCCTCGGCGTTCAGGTCGAGGGCGGCCAGGCGCACCCGCGGCTCGTCCAGCGGGGCAACGGCCAGCCAGACCGCGCGGTCGATGGCGGCGGGCAGGACATAGCCCTCGTTATAGTCGGTGTGTTCGCCCAGCAGGTTGACCCGTCCCGGCGCGCGCACCAGCAGCGCTGGCGGCTGGCCAAAGCGGGCCTGGAATCCCTCGGTGGCTCTAGTCCTCATCCTTCTCCTCGATGTGCACATCTGGCAGCAGGCCACGTTCGACCAGCGCGCGCGCCAGGCGCGGCCAGTGGGCGGCAGGAACGAGCGCCGTCTGCGGGCCGAGCACCTGGCCGATCAGCGGGCGTGTGGCGGGAGCGGCGAGCAATTCTTGCAGCAGCGCGGCGCTGCTGGTGTGCAGCAGGATGCCCTGCTCCAGCCGCACTTCGGCGCCGCGCTCGGCCCAGCGCAGCAGCGCGGTGCGGACGAGGGGTGGGACGGGGGCGGCGGTGGCGCGCTCCAGGAAGCGCAGCACGTCCTCCACGCTGATGCGCTGCTGTCGCGCCCGCTCCAGCGAGGCGGGGGTCAGGCGGTAGAGATAGGGATCGCCGCTGCGCACCCAGTCGGCGACGCGGTTGAGCTGAAAGCGCTCGTGGCGCAGCGCGGCGGGGGCCAGCACCGTCAGGTCGGGCCGCAGGGTGAGCGTCGGGCGTTGTGGCGCTGTCTCCGCTGCCGCTGCCAGCCCCAGAAAGGCCGCCCCCGCTGGCGAGAGACGGACAGCGACCGCTTCTGCCCCTTGCCGTTCGAACCCCAGCTCAACCAGGCCCAGCCAGGCCATGGGGCCGCTGAGGAGGTAGCGGATGAGCGCCCCTTCCACCGCGTCCCAGCAGTCAAAGCCGCTCAGGTAGGCGCCGCTGGCAACGTCGCGGATGTACCAGGTCGAATAGTCCCCATCTGGGCGCTGAAAGTCGGGATCGTGCTCTTTGATCGCGGCAACCACGTCGGCCAGGCGATGCCAGCCTGTCGACAGGAGGCGGGAAAAGTGGCCCAGCAACGCGCGGCGGGTCTGGAGCGGGTCGTTGCTCCATGAGCCGGTCTCTTCGGGCTGGAGGCCGGGGACGTGCCAGAGGTCGTTCCAGGTCGGGTCGTCGCGCCAGGCCCCGGCCAGGACGCTGCGCTGGGTTGGCGTGTCGGCCTGCAGCCATTCCGTCGTCCTGGGGTCGAGCCGCAGGCGGTCGGGGCGGTCGCTGCGCAGCCAGCCCAGGCGGTTGACCAGGTGATAGAGAAAGGCCAGCCGGACGGGGTCGGGGACGCGCAGGCGGCGGGTCAGGGTGGCGTCATCTGGCGGCGACCAGGCGGGGCGCAAGGGGTGGTTGTGGATGTGGGCCAGCAGCGTGCAGGCGTCGTCGAGCAGCGTGTCGTCGGCCGGCCGGCAGATGGGCGGCTCGTCGGTCGGGGGCAGGGT
>DAOTYD010000207.1:0-2684 GCA_034435295.1 Anaerolineae bacterium
GGGTGTTCGTAGCAGTTGTCCTATCTTTTGCTTCGAACGCCCCCAGCCTGCGGTGCAGCCGGAAACTGCCCGCAGCAAGAGCAATTGGCAATAAGCGATTGGCGATAAGCGATAAACGATTGGCGATAAGCGATTGGCGATAAGCGATTGGCGATTGGGTGTTCGTAGCAGTTGTCCTATCTTTTGCTTCGAACACCCGTGATGGTCGGCGGTTGACATTCGGCCCAAATCGGTTATAGTAGAGCCGTCATGGCAGCCAACAACACAGCAAACGACGACCAACCGACCATCAAAGAATTGCCGCTCCCAGAGAGGCCGCGGGAGCGGCTTGCGCGTCTGGGGCCGGCGGCCCTCTCCACTGCCGAGCTGCTGGCGATCATCCTGCGCACGGGCGTCGGCGGGGAAAATGCCCTGCTGATGGCCAGCCGCCTGCTGGCCCGCTACAACGGCCTTGCCGGCCTGGCGCGGGCCAGCCTCTCCGAACTGGTCGCCGAGCGCGGGCTGGGACTGGCCAAGGCGTCGCAGCTCCAGGCCGCGCTCGAACTGGGGCGCCGGCTGACGGTCACCTTGCCCGAAGAGCGCCTGCAAATCCGCACCCCCGCCGACGTGGCAACGATGCTGCTGGCCGAGATGAGCCACCTGGAGCAGGAGCACTTTTGGGTGCTCTTCCTGGACACGCGCAACCGCATCCTGGGCAGCGAGCCGGTCTACAAGGGCAGCCTCAACCAGTCGCAGGTGCGCATCGGCGAGGTCTTCCGCGAGGCCGTGCGCCGCAACTGCGCCGCGGTCATCGTCGCCCACAACCACCCCTCCGGCGACCCCGCGCCAAGTCCCGAAGACGTGGCCGTGACCCGCGACCTGGTCGCAGCCGGCAAGCTCCTGGGCATCGAACTGGTCGACCACCTGATCATCGGCCACGGGCGCTGGATCAGTCTGCGCGAGCGCGGCCTGGGCTTTTGACCTTGCCCCATCCGGCGGCTGGTGATACAATAGCCGCTGTCCAATTCTATCCTTGCAAGGAGTGAGGCGAGATGACCCGGTCCGATTTTCTCCTCCGCGCCAGCCTGGAGGAAGTATCCCCGTTTGTTGCTGACCTCATCCGCTGGGAGGAAGAGCGCCAGGCGCGCAAGCTGATCCTGATCCCCTCCGAGTCGAGCGCGCCCAAGGCCGTGCGCGAAGCGCTCGGCTCGGTCTTTCAGAACGTCTATGCCGAGGGCTATCCACCCCTGCGCATGACGCGCGACCCCGAAGAGCGGCTGCGCGATGTGCCCTGGCAGTTGGCCTTCTACCGCCGCTACGCCGACCGCCGCTTTTACAAGGGCGTCGAATACGTCCACTTTGTCGAGTGCCTGGCCCAGCGCCGCTGCGCCGAGCTGTTTGCCCACGGCGACCTGCATCCGGAGCATATCCAGGTCAACGTCCAACCGCTCTCCGGCGCGGCAGCCAACCTGGCGGTCTACTGGGCGCTGATGAAGCCGGGTGACACGCTGATGGGCCTCGATCTCTTCCAGGGCGGCCACCTGACCCACGGCTCCCAGTTCAACATCTCCGGCCAACGTTATCGCGTGGCTTCCTATTCGGTCGATCCCAAGACGATGCGACTCGACTATGACGCCATCCGTGACCTGGCACGGGCAGCGCGGCCACGGGTCATCGTCGCTGGCTACACGTCCTACCCCTGGGCCCCAGACTGGGCCGCCTTTCGCGCCATTGCCGACGAGGTGGGCGCCTATCTGCTGGCCGACATCTCTCATACTGCCGGCATGGCCGCCGCTGGCGTCTACCCCAACCCCGTCGGCATCGCCGATGTGACCGTCTTTACCACGCACAAGACCATCTGCGGCCCGCGCGGCGCGGTCATTCTGACCACCAACGAGGAGCTGGGGCAGGCGATCGACATGGCCATTTTCCCCGGCGAGCAGGGCGGTCCCCACGTCAACAAGTTCGCCGCGATGGCCGTCGCCTTCGAGATCGCCCGCAGCGAGATGTTCCGCCAGTTGCAGCGGCAGATCGTCGCCAACGCCCAGGCGCTGGCAACGGCGCTGCAACGGCGCGGCCTGACCCTGGCCTATGGCGGCACGGACACGCATCTCTTGCTGATCGACCTGAAATCGCTGCCCTCCAACGGTCCCTTCAGGGTCTGGGGTGAGCCGGCGGTGCGCATCCTCGACCTGGCCGGCATTGTCGCCAACAAGAACACGATCCCCGGCGACAGCGAAACCTCGCTGGCGACGGGCATCCGCCTGGGCACACCCTGGGTCACCCAGCGCGGGCTGGACGAGGCGGATATGGATGTGCTGGCCGGCCTCATCCACCGCCTGCTGACGAACATCCGTCCCTTTGCCTACAACGGCCTGATCGGCACCCTGCCGCGCGGCAAGGTCGAGCTGGAGGTGCTGGAAGAAGTGCGTGAGGGCGTGGCCGCGCTGGCGGAGAAAGCGGGGATCGATTTCGAGTACGAGCGGAGTGGCTATCCTCACGGGGATAGGGAGACAGGGGGACAAGGGGACAAGGAGACAAGGGGACAAGGGGACAAGGAGACAAGGGGACAAGGAGACAAGGAGACAATGGGATTGCGGGTGACGGGCTGGCGGGCGCGGCAATTTGTGCAGCAGGTGGTGACGGCCAATATCGCCGATCTCGGCCCTGGCGATTCGCTTGTCGCTTATGTGCTCGACCGTCAC
>DAOTYD010000208.1:0-4543 GCA_034435295.1 Anaerolineae bacterium
ACAAGCAAGGAGACACTTTGTCCACGATCTGTTGAAGGTTTGGTTGTTAATGTGCTGTCTTCGATCTCTTGAAGGTTCAGTTATTACTTTGTCCACGATCTGTTGAAGGTCGACACTTATCGCATATCGGGTATCGCATATCGCTTATCGCTTATCACATATCGGGTATCGCATATCGCCGTGAGCGATAAGCAAGATTATCGATAAGCAATCAGCGATCAGCAATCGGCGATCAGCGATTAGCGATCAGCGATAAGCGATTAGCGATATGCGATTAGCGATCAGCGATACGCGATATACTTCTTCGTCGCCGCCGACAGGTCTGCATAGACACCGCGATAGTCGGGCGGCAGCAGCGCCGCCATCTCGTACATGATCTCGTCCAGCATCTGCTGGCGAACTGCCCGCGTCACGCGCTCGCCGCGCGGGTCCAGATAAAAAGGCCGGCCGACGACAAAGCGGACGTCGGTGCGGCGCAGGCGGTACAGATTCTGCCAGAACGCCTCGCCGCCATAGTGGACCACCGGCAGCAGCGGCGCGCCGCTGCGCAGCGCCAGCACGACCACGCCGGCGTGCCCCCGGCGCAGGCGACCGTCGCCGCTGCGGGTGCCTTCGGGGGCCACAGCCAGGATATAGCCCGCCTCCAGCACGGCCAGCGCGCGGCGAAAGGCGGCCACATCGGCCTCGCCGCGATTGAGGGGAATGCCGCCGCCCAGGTCGAACAGGAAGCGCTTGACGGGGTTCTGCCAGCTCTCGGACTTGGCAAAGCCGGTTGCCGGGCGCGGCATGAGGTAGGTATACAGCGCCGGCACTTCCAGAAAATTGATGTGGTTCGAGATCAGGATCAGCGGCCCCTGCATGGGCACCTGCGCCAGCGGCGTCCCGTCGATGCGGCAAAGGATGTCGATCAGCCCACGGATCGAGCCGGTCACGACGCGGTACTTGAGCGAATCGCGTTGGCCTAGCAGGGCGGCGCGATCATCTCGATCTGCGCCGGCAGCAACTCGATCTCCAACCGCTTCCCCTCGGTACATAGCGTCTCTCCGTCTGCGTGAGCTGGCAGCACGCCCTCCAGGGCCGTGACGACCAGGCGATCCGTTCGCCCGGTCTGGATCGGCTCCTGGCTGGCCTGCGTGCCGCGGATGAAATGCGGGATCAGGGCAAAGATGCGCGGGATGCTCACCTGACGGGCGATGCAGAGGTCGAGCAGGCCATCGTCTGGCCGGCCTTGCGGGGCCATCATAAAGCCGCCGCCCATGCGTCGCCCGTTCATCACCGAGACCATCAGCGTCGACAGCGTGACGATGTCGCCATTGTAGTCGATCGCCACGCGGGGCGCTTTGTAGTAGAGAAAGGCCGTCTTGAGCACGGCGACCAGGTAGGACGGATAGCCGCTCAGGCGGGTCATCTTGGCCGCTTCGAAGCCGACGACGGCGTCGAAGCCGATGCCGACGCCGTTGCCGAAGAAGCGGCCCTGCGGATAGAGGCCGCCGACGACGCGGCCCACGTCGACCGTGCGGCGCTGGTCGAGCGCCAGCGCCTGGCAGGCCGCCTCCAGGTCAGAGGGGATGCCCATGCCGAAGGCAAAGTCGTTGCCGCGGCCGACGCTCAAGATCGACATGGCCGGCGTTCCCTCCCCGGCCAGCCGCGCCTGCATCAGGCCGTTCAACACCTCGTTGGCAGTGCCATCGCCGCTGGCGACGACGACCGCGTCATAAGCCGCCGCAGCCTGGCGGGCCAGCTCGATGGCGGGTCCTACCCGTTCGGTGTAGACCAGGTCATAGTCCAGGCCGTGCCCATCCAGCAGTTCCTGGATGCGCGGGGCCATGCGCGCGCCGTTGCCACGGCCGGCAATCGGGTTGATGATCAGATAGTATCTCAATGGTTTCCCACTTTAGATGTAGAATCGCTCCGGGTCGATCTCTTCGCGCAGCAGGCGCAGTTCCTCCGCCGTGGGCGGCTCGTTCTGTCCCACCTCGGCGGGGATGATCAGCTCGAAACCGGTGTTGGCGATCACGTCATCGACCGTCACGCCGGGGTTGGTGGCCAGCAGCTTCATCCATTTGGTCTCTTCGTCAAAGCCGAGCAGGGCCAGGTTCGTGACCACCCGGTAAGGGCCTGTCCCGGGCGGGAGGCCTGCCTCCTCGCGCGCGCCGGGGCCGCTCAGATAGCCAGCAGTGGTGACAAAATCGACCTTGGGCACAAAGCGCCTGGTGTCCTGACGCATGATGATGATCGTCTTCCAGCAGAAGGAGCCGACGTCATTGGCGCCGCCCGAGCCAGGCAGGCGCACCTTGGGCGGATGGTGCTGCGGGCCGATGACAGTCGAGTTGAGATTGCCGTAGGGATCGATCTGGGCGCCGCCGAGAAAGCCATAATCGACAAAGCCGCGCGCCGCCGTCTCCATGATGTCGCAGATGCCCGACGCGCACACGCCGCGATAGAAAGTGCGGCTCTCGCCGACCGCCCGCGGCAGCTTTTTGAGCTGGGCGCCGGTGCCGCCGAACTCGAAGACAGGCACCAGGTTCGGCGCGTGCATGCGCTGCGCCAGGCTGGCCGCCAGCATCGGGATGCCCGTGCCGATGAACGCCGTCACCCCGTCCGGCATCTGCCGGGCGGCGATGCAGATCAACAGTTCCGTCGGGTTGTAAGGGAGCTCACCCATCATCGTCCCTCCGCTGCCGCCTTCAGCGCGGCCAGCCGCTCCCGCCCCACCACGTCCAGGTAGGCGTTGTGGTCAGGCACGCTGTAGACGTACTTGTTCAGATAGGCCTGAATGCCCTCGTCGGTCTGCGAGCACTCGTACCACTCGCGCAACTGCTCCTCGTCCCGCTCGTACAGATAGACCATCTCGCCGGGATGGGAGCCGAAGGGGGCATGCACCACCGCATCGACCAGGTAGTAGGGGATGATGGTCCGGTCGGGATAGCGGCGGATCTCTTCCGTGTCCACGATCTCTTCGGCGCTGATGATGAGACGCTTGCAGGCGCGCGACATCTCGAAGGCAAAGCCGCTGATGCCCTCGATCTGCGCGTTGCCGTAGCGGTCGGCGCGGTGGACGTGGATGAGGCCGACATCGAGGATCAGCGCCGGGATCAGGCAGACTTTGATGCCGGTGAAGGGGCACTCGACCACCTTGGCCGCGCTGTATTTGAACGTGTCGGTGCCAAGCATGGCCCGCACGGGGATGAAGGGCACGCCCATCGACGTCGCCTTGAAGCGCCAGGTGATGCCGCCGTTGGACCACTCGACGACCTTTTCGACCTGTCCGCTCTCGACCGCCTTGCGCAGGCCGCGCGAGGTGCCATAGACCTCCAGGCCAATATAGGTGATGTCGAGCGTCTTGACCAGCCCGGCGGCCAGCAGCATGTCCAGCTCGGTCACCCCCTGACCGGCCAGGCGCAGGTCTTTTTTGCCCTGGCGGATGATCTCGTGGACCAGGGACATCGGACAGCGGACGGTGCCATAGAGTTCGGTGCCCAGGTAGCAGCCGTCGTAGACAAAGCGCGAGACGGCCTCTTGCTCTGTCATCAGCTTGTCCACCAATGCCCGCGACTTTTGACGATTCCACTCGCGGAACCCATCCAGGTCGGGCGGCTGGATGAGCTCACCGACTCCCGATTCGATCACGCGCAAGGTACACCTCCTTACTCCTGGCAGATTACGGTTCGAACAGACGCAGCCACGTCTCTACGTCGTCCGTCGGTTCAGGTTTTTCCTTTGCCGCAGGCGAGCAGAGGGCCATCAGCTCGGCGGCAAAGGCGTCTGCATCGACGGGCCGGGCGCCCAGCCGCTTCGCCGCTGCCTGCACCTCCCAGTCCGACGAGACGACCAGCAGCCCCCGCCGGTCGCGGGTCTGGCGGATGCGCTGTTTGATGACGGCGTCGGCGTTGTTGCTAAAGACAACCTGGACGGGGTCACGGGGGAGCGAAGGAAAGCCTCCGCCCGGCGTTTTGCCGTCAAAGACGATCGTGGCGCGGCGACGGCGGCGAAAACAGTAGCGCCGCACCCGCTGCACCAATTTTGCCTCGTCGTCGGGGTCAGAGAGGCGCATATCCGGCAGCCGCGCGATGAGATTATGGCCGTCGATCAGCAAGGGCATGGGAGATATTGTACACACACTGGCCCAGGACGCAAGTAGTGGCCGGAGAGGTGTTCGAAGCAGAACGCCGGCATGGGGCACCCCATTGCCCGGCGGGGAGCTGTGACCCCCGCCAGGGGGGCGCCAGTTTTTTGGCCACAGATTACACAGATTTCGTAACTGCTCACCATGGGCACCTTCTGCATAGCGTAGCACGTTTTCCTCTACCACGAAGGACACAAAGTTTGAACCTATCAAGGCTGTTTTTGTACCCTTTGTGTACTTGGTGGTGAGCAGTTACCAGATTTCACGGTCTGTGACCTCCGGCCGTGGGGCCCGCCGGGTCACAGACCCGGCGGGAGCAAGGCGGGCGGGGCGCTCTATCCTTCTGCTACGAACAATCCGTGTCGCAACGGGACCCTTCGCTGCGCTCAGGGTGACAATGTTTTGCTTCGAACACCC
>DAOTYD010000209.1:0-20550 GCA_034435295.1 Anaerolineae bacterium
GCGGGGTCACAGACCCCGCCGGAGCAGAAATTTCCCCTGGGAGCGCGGGCGTCCCCGCCCGCCGGAGCGGGGAGGGAGAGCGGCGGGGGCATGGGGCAGGACGGGCTTTCAAGCCCGCCCTGCGTGGCTGACCCTGCTCAGGGCCCGACAACCGCAGCAACACTGGCCTGCTGCACCCATGTATCCAGGTATTCGATCAGACTCTGGAGCGAATCGGGCTCCGCCCCCTCCATCGTCACCACCGTCTTGAACCCCCCCTCGCTGCGCACGCTCAACGCATAGAGCGACCGGTTGGGCTGGGGGACCTCGGGCAAATAGACGTCCTCCATCTCGAAAAAGCCCGCTGCTTCGATCCGCACCATCAGCTCAGCAACGGCTTCGACGGGCAGAACGGTCTTGACGCCATCGTCTTTGAGAACCGTGCCATCTTCATAGATCACCCATCGCTCATGAATGTCGGCACTGACGATGACACGTTCGTAGGTAACCAGCGGTATTTCGGGAAGAGCCGTCTCTGTCGGCGGCGCGTTCTGGCAGGCGCACAGGATGAGCAACAGGATCAGTGCGGGTAGCAGGTGGATGGTTTTGTTCATCTCTCTCCTTTCGCGCGTGTCGCATATCGCACAGGCTATTGTCTCTCGTTTCCCGCCGGGCGAGCGGCGATGTGCGATACGCGAGGGGCAGTGCGCGCATGGTTCAAAATTGCCCTGAGAATCGCCGGTTTGTCCTCCAGGCCAAAAGGCGCCTGGTCGCCAGCTCGTTCATAGCGGTAAAAAACGACGCCGTGGATCGGAAGCTGGCGCAGGTAGCTGAGCGCTTCGTCGACCCAGGCGCTGTTATCAGGCTGCCAGCCCAGCGCCCCGCCGATGCTCCTCAGGTGCTGCGGGTTCAGCTCGGTGACAAAGACCGGCAGGCTGCGGAAACGCTCAGGCCGGGCAGCGAGCGCCGTCTCGACGGTGCGCAGGTGCAGGTATTGCCAGGTCAGCGGGTCGTCGCTAAAGCGCTCCTGCGACCAGACCTCGGCCGGGTCATTCGTCTGCGTCTTGGCGTGGAGGAAGAGCGCATCGGCGCCCTCGATCTGCGCAAGGAGCGCCATCCACCACTCGCCGTTGTCCGAATGAGGGCCATAGTAGGGGTCGAGCGGCGGCGGCCCCATCTTGACCTGCCCGGCGATCTGCCGCCAGATGGCATTGTAGATTTCAGCGACGTAGGCCGGCGTCAGCGGGAACTCGTCACCGCGGCCAAAACCGGGCCACTCCTGGGGATTATTGGGCTCGTTGCCGACGTGGAAATAGTCCACCCCCTTTGCGGCGCGCATGGTGCGCATAACCGCGCCGATAAAGGCGGCCTTGTCCTGCGGCCGTGGCAGGGTGCCCGTGCCGTCGGCATAGCCCCAGTTGAGGCGACAGATGACGGTGATGCCCGCGCTCTGGATGTGGCGGTAGTCGAGCTGGACAGGCTGACGCTGAACGACGTGGTGCACCAGGCAACAACCCTCCGTGATGCCCTGGGCGACCATCCACTCGGCGCCGCGAGCGTCGTGCAGGCCGACCAGCAGCGTGCGCGCGGTCGAGAGGGCAGAGCGCGGACGCAGGTGCGCCGCGCGGACGCCGGCAAAGGCGTTGGCCGGCTTTTGCCTGCGCGTACCGTCCCACGTGTCGATGATCTGCAGCGTGTCGCCAGCAACCGCTTCCAGATAGACAAAATGACCACCGTCGGCCCGGCGCAAGATGACCTCCCAACCAGCTTCCAACAGGCGCTGTAACTCGGCTGCGGAGCGCATGCGGTTGTCCTTAATATAGTCGTCGAAAAGGGGAAAAAGGGGGACAACGCCCTCCCAGGCCAGCATGTTGTCGTCGAAGTAGGCAGCGCGGGCAGCGACCAGAAGCTTGTCCAGGATGGGCGGGGTGATGTCGCGCCGGTAGTGCTTGCGCAGCACGATCGCCAGCGCGGTGACAAAGCAGCCATAGTTGCCGATGGTCGAGCCGCTGGGACCGGGTTGCTCGCCAAAGTCATAGCCGGCCCAGCGGCTGTCGGTCTGCGCCAGGGCGATGTCTCCCTCCAGCTCCGGCAGCAGGTGCAGAGCCATCTCCCACGGCGTCGTCGCCTCAACCGTGCGCACCGTGCCGCTGGCGCGCCGTCTCAGCCGCGCCTGATCATCTTCCCCCCACGCCGTCGGGTTGACGGCGATGACGTGCCACGCCTGCGGCAGCGCGGCGAAGGCATCCGCTTCGGCCAGCCACATCTGGGGCGAGGCGGCGATAGCCGCGGCAGCGCGCCAGTCCAGCCGCTCGACCCGATCGGCCACAGGCGGCAGGATGACAGCGGTGGCCGCAGTGGGCGTTTGCGGGCGCGGCGCGCGGGGGCGCCCGGCGTCGGCGATCACAGCTTTGCTCTCTGCCGCCTGCCGGTCGATGAACTGCGGCGACAGGAGCACCTTGTCGCCAATAATGCGCGGCGCAGCCATCGGCAGGGGGTCCGCACGGACAGCCTGCGCCGGCCAGTCGATCAACAACGCCGGATCGACCAAGTCACCTTCAACCTGAACCTCGATGCGCAGGACCTCGCCGCTGGCGAGCTGGCCCGGACAGCCCAGCTTCTGACCAGCGGCGACGCTGTCGCCGATGCCCACGTAAAAGCCGTCCTCGCCGATAAAGGGGGCGTAGCGGATGCACACCTCGCGCCCGTCCGGGGCAGTGGTCTTGACGCGCACGCGGTAGCCCAGGCCGCCCTGGTTGCCGTGCCACCCCGCTTCGACCACGACACCGTCGGTCGCCGAGAGGACCTCGTCGCCGCAGGTGAACCACGAACTGCTCAGGCCGAGCCAGGTCTGCCAGCTTTGGCCCTCTGGGAGCGGCTCGCCAAAGCTCTCGACAATCTGTGGAGGAAGGTGAGTGGTCGGGTAGGCCAGCGAAAAACCCGTCTCGAGCAGGCTGTAGGCCAGCAGGCGGCCTTTGAGCTGCACGTCGTTCTCCCAGTCGAGCGGCCAGAAAGTGACGCCGGGGTAAAAGCGGCGGAAAAAACCCTCCAGCCCGCCGACGCCGTCCGAAGCCGGCCAGTCGCCGGGACGCAGGGCGATGACGCGCCGCACGTTGAGGCTGCCGATACCGGCGTCGTCGGCGCTGCCGCCGATGGTCCAGCGGCTGACCACAGGCGCCAGCTCGAGCATCCGCTGCACGAACTGGCCGTCCGCCCCCGGGTGCAGCAGGAGGTAGGTGCGCTCGTACTGCAGGCGCGGCGCTCCCGCATCTGCGCGCGGCTGAGGCTGGAGCAGGCGGAAGGTGGTGTTTGTGCTCATGGGGCTCCTTTCTAGCGCGAAGCGGTCAACTTGATGACCTGGCCTTGCTCGTCCACCGTGACGCGGACGATGCGCGTCATATGGCTGCCGTCCTCCAGCTCGACCTGTTGGCGAAAAGTCAGCACAAAGGTCTCACCGCCGCTGGCAGGAGATGTCCTGGCGGCAACCGTCGGCTCGACGCCGTCCAGGTCAGGGCATTGCTCCAGAACGGCCTGTCGCGCTCTTTCCATCGCTTCAGGAGTCAGCTTATCCAACGTTCAATCCCTCCAGAATGAGCGTTTGCCTGCGCATGCGCAGAAAAGCGGGAATGCTCAGGTCCTGCCAGGCCGGGTCGGTGATGGCAGGCTCTTCGACCTTTTGCTGCGCTGCGGGCACAAAGCCGGTGATGATCAGCGTGATCTCGGCGCGGCCCTCCATCGCCCCATCGATCACGGCGCCGAAGAGGACTTCGGCGCCGGGGGTGACAGCGCTGGAGATGACTTCCAGTGCCTGACCGACCTCGTTCAGGGTCAGGTCCTCGCCGCCGGTGATGTTGACCAGCAGGCGTTCGGCGCGGTCGATGATGCGCCCGTCGAGCAGCGGGTTGCGCAGGGCGGTGTGAGCCGCTTCGACCGCTTTCTGCGGCCCTTCGCCGTAACCGACGGAGATAAAGGCCTGGCCGGCTCCGCGCAGCAGCGAACGGACGTCGGCAAAGTCGAGGTTGATCAGGCCGGGGCGGGTGACCAGTTCGGAGATGCCCTGGACAGCCTGGCGCAGCGCCTCGTCGGCGACGCGGAAGGCCACGTCGAGCGGCACACGGCGGCCGACCATCTCCAGCAGTCGCTCGTTGGGGACAACGATGAGCGCGTCGACGCGCTCTTTGAGACGAGCGATGCCCTCGGCGGCGACGGCCGCGCGCCGGCTGCCCTCGAAGGCAAACGGCTCGCTGACGATGGCGATGGTCAGGGCATCTGCTGCCTGGGCGATCTCGGCTATGACGGGCGCGGCGCCTGTGCCCGTGCCGCCGCCCATGCCAGCGGCGACAAAGACCAGGTCGACTCCCTGCAGCGCCTCGCCGATCTCCTGGCGGCTGCGCTGGGCCGCTTCAGCGCCGACGCAGGGGTCGCCGCCAGCGCCCAGGGAGCGGGTCATGCCGCCGCCCAGGACGATCTTGCGCGGCGCTTCGCAGCGCGCCAGGGCCTGCAGGTCGGTGTTGGCGGCGATAAAGTCGACGTCGGCGATGCCGACCTGGATCATGTGATCGACCGCATTGCCGCCGGCCCCGCCGACGCCAATGACCGCGATTCTGGCTCTCTGCCAACTGTTCGTCTCCCTCATCATCTCCTCCTGATCCGTCAAATTCCATAGTGTAGCAGCTTTCCTGCTACCTCCGGCCCCGACTGGTCGAGTTGCGCGCGGCTTTGATGCCAGAGCTGGGGGTTCCAGATTTCGACATGGTCGCCCAGGCCGACCCAGACAACCTCGTCCTCGATGCCGGCGTACTGGCGCAGGTCCTCCGGCAGCGGGATCGAGCCATCCTCCGCGGGCGCGCAGGGCAGAGCGCTGGCATAGATCAGCCGGGCAAACGACCGCGCAGCAGGGTCGGTGAGGGGCAGGCGCTCACGCATTTTGGCCGTCAGTTCCTCCCAGAGCGGCGTCGGCAGGCCCCACAGACAGCGCTCGATGCCACGGGTCAGCGTCAGGCCAGCAGCGAGTTCAGGGCGCAAAGGCGCCGGGACGCCAAGCCGCTCTCGATCCGCTGTGCTGTGAAACTCACCGAGCAACATGGGTTCGCTCCTTACCTGGACACGCTCATTTTGATCACGTGCCCCTGCGGGTCGACGGTGACCTTGACCACCTGCCGGTGCGCGCTTTCGCCGGCGACGGGAATGTCCTTGCGCAGGATAAAGGCCCACTGTTCCGGGGCCGGAGCGGCAGCCTTGCTGTGGGCAGGGTGGCAGCGCCGGCTGCACGCGCCGCTGCACAGCCTGATCCGCTCGGCGCGCATGGGGGCATGGAGCATGTGCGGCAGGTTGAGGGCAATGGTCTGCTCTACCATGTCGATCAGCCTGTCCGAGACGGCACTCTTGGCCTGCGGGGGCTGGTGCTGGCACAACAGCGGCGGGCAGGCCAGCTTTTCCCGCTCTGCCGGCAGGGGACGATGGGTCGTCGCCGACAGGGCGGGGTCGCCGTAGAGCACAAAGCTGAGCAGCGTCTTTTGGTCCTCGCCGTCCAGGTAGCCCTGGCGCTGCTGCATTTCGCGGGCCAGGCTGACTTTGGCGTAGAGGAGCGCTTCGCCCACACTCAGGCGGCCCAGGAGGCCGGCCCAAAAATAGCGCCCGATCAGGTCGGCGCAGACCAGCGGCGGGACGATGGCGCCGTAAGAGACGCGCGTCGAGCCGACAAAGGCCAGCGCGCCCAGCGCCAGCATGCGCAGCGCGATCGATTCCTCGCTGCGCCTGCCCGTGACGCAGGCGCCATAGCAGGCCTCGCTCAGCACGATCGAGCCGCCACAGGTGGCCGCCGAGAGGTCCTGCGGCCGCAGGGCGAGCGGGAAGAGCGGGTAGTCAGCCGGGAAGAGAGCATCGCGCTGGCCGTACCAGTTGGGCCCGTCTTCGACGCCGTGGAGGTTAAAGTAACTAAAGCGCGGCGGCGCAGCGACCTTGAGCTCCTGGCAGGAGAGAGGCGGCGAGATGCGCAGGTGGCGGCCGTCGCCGATCGTCTCAAAGACCATACGGGAGGCCTTTCGCCAGATGCTGGCCGAGTAGCCAAAGCTGTGGCCGTTGCGAGCTGGCGACTCTTCGCGGCGCAGGGTCTGGGCAATAACATCCAGCAGCCCCTTGCGGCTCGCCGCCTGGCAGTGGCCCTCGATCGCGGTGTGGACAAGCGAACGCAGCAGGTCGATCCCTTCGCCCTTGCCGTCGGGCAGCCGGCCAACGGCGCGGTCGGGGATGAAATAGTCCCCATCGCGGGAGGCATAGAGGTTGTCGGAGAGGACCAGCTCATCCTGGTCGTCGATGGGGTTGGGCAGCTTGTGAAAGGGGATGATCGACTCGCCGCCAACGATGAGCAGGTAAGAGATGCGCCGGCCTTCCAGACAGCCCTCCAGCGCATCGATCAACGCTTTGACCTGGCCAGGCTGGCTCGGGTCGACCGGGCGCAGGCCATACGTCGCCAGGGTGGCCTCGTCGTCGACATAGACCAGCAGCGCCTCGATCCCACGCCGCTCTCTGACCGTCTGCCGCAGTTCGCGCAGGTCGGCGTCCAGGCGGGCAAAAGCCGACGAGCCGTATTTGCGACTGAGGGCGCTCTTGCTGGAGAGGATCAGGTAGAGCGGCGCGGCTGCGTTCTTGCCGGCGGGAGCAGCGAGAGAGGCCAGCAGCCGCTCCAGGTCGCCTTGCACGGAAGCGAGGGCGTCGTCTGTGGCAGCTTGACCGCCGTCTGTAGGGAAGATCAGATCAGGGCTAACCATAGTGGCTTTGTCCCTCCTGCCGGGCATCCCTCCGGCGCTGCCAGAGCAGCGAGATGGCACTCATGGCGGCCCACTGTTTGTAGGCGCCGGGGTGGCCCGGCTGCAACTGCAACGCCTTGCGGAACATGGCCGCGCCTTCGGGATAGCGCTTCAGTTGCTTGTAGGCCAGGCCGGCGTTGTAGTAATAATCCGCCGTGGTTGGGGATTTTTTCGCCGCCTCCAGGAAGGATGCCAGCGCTTCCTCGTACTTTTCCATCAGTTCATAAGCCTTGCCCAATTCATAGCAGGCCGTCGCATCATCGGGCTGGAGTTGCCTGATCTGCTGGAAATGGAGGATGGCCTTGTCCAGGTAGCCCAGCTCGCAATAGAGATGGCCGATGTGACGATGCGGAGCGACCAGGTGGGGGGCAATGGCGGCGGCCTGCTCATAGACCTGGATGGCCTCGTCATAGTGCTGCTGAGCGCGGTGGATCTCGCCCAATTTTTCATAGGCGGCGGTCATCCTGGGCTCCAGCTCGATGGCGGCTTCCAGATGCTCGACGGCCTGCTCGTATTGCTCCAACCGGGCGTAGACAGCGCCTGTCTTGTAGTGGTAGAGGGCCTGGGTGGGGGCGAGGGCTGTGGCGCGCTGATAGACCCGAAGAGCCTGCGCCCACCTGCCCTGTTGCTCGAACAGCTCGCCCAGGCGCTCATAGGCAGGCAGGTAGGCATCGTCGAGGGCGATGGCCTCCAGAAAGCGGGCCATGGCCTGGTCCGCGCGGCCTGCGGCAGCAGCGACCAGGCCCAGGTTGAGAAGGTAGGCCGGTTCTTGCGGCGCGAGCCTGGCCGCCTGCTGGAAACAGGCCTGGGCCTGAGAATAGCGACCCAGGCGAAAGCAGGCCACGCCCAATTCGGCCTGCCAGGCGTGACGGTCGGGCTGCAGTTGGACCGCCTTTTCCAGCAGGGCAACAGCTTCCTTGTCCACGCCCATTTTGCTGTAGATGACCGCAGCGTTGCGCAGCGGCTCCCCTTCGTCAGGGGCCAGTTGAGCGGCGCGCAGGTAATGCTGCAGCGCGACGTGGCTGCGGCCCTCCTGGTTGTAGATGTCGCCCAGGGTGTTGTGCCAGGCGGCGACGTCCGGCTGCAGCCGCAGCGCCTCTTCCAGCGCCAGCGCTGCGTCGTGGGGATGGCCGAGGCGGTTGCGCGCGGCTGCCAGCCCCCAGTGGTAGAGGGCTTCTTGCGGCTCCAGTTGGGCCGCTTTCTCCCAGGCCACGACGGCCTGCTCGTCCCGACCGGCCTGCTCCAGGCTCAGCGCCAGCTCGGCGCAGGTCTCAGCCGAGGCGGGGTCCATCTGAACGGCGGCGTTCAGCGCGCGGATGCTGTCCCCGGTCTGGCCGGCCAGGCGGTGGACCACGCCCAGCGCGCGCAGGGTCTCGGCGCGGTGGGGGGTTGCCTCCTCTATGCAGGCGAGGGCGGCGTCGATCTGCCCGTCGAGCGCCAGCGCCAGTCCCAGTTCGGCGCGCGCCTGGGGGGTGTCGTGGCCGTTGGCGAGGGCAGCGCGCAGCGCGTCGATGGCCGCGCGGCGCTCGTCCGCCGACAGCAGCTCGACCGGCACGCCAGCGCGTTGGAGGGCCAGCGCGCGCCGGCCGAGGCGGCACAGCGTCCTCCCCAACGCCATCTGATAGCGCGCCTCCTGGGGCGCCAGTTCGACGGCCTTTTGGAAGGACTGGCGAGCGCGGGCATCGTCTCGGATGCTGAAATAAAGGCTGCCCAGCTCCCAGTGCGACTCGGCGTTGGCCGGGTCCACTTCCAACGCTTTGAGCAGGTGCTGGGCAGCATGGGTGGGACGGTTCAGCCTGCGCAGCGCCGAGCCGCAACTGCGCTGATAGAGAGCGTTTCCCGGCGCGCTTGCAGCCGCCCGCTGATAGGCGTCGAGGGCCTGTTCGAGTTGTCCCTCGCTCTCGTACAGCAGACCCAGCGTGTGGAGCGCCGTGCTGTCGTCGGGGGCCAGCTCTGCCGCCCGGCGCAGGAACGCGGCGGCCTGGTGGCGCTCACCCCTCTGGTAGAGCAAAAGGCCGACCTCGCGCTGGTAGGCGGCTTCCTGGGGGGACAATCTGGCAGCCTGCTCATAGTGCTCCAGCGCCTGGCTCAAGTTGCCGCGTTCCTGGTAGAGGCGGCCCAGCAGGCCATGTACTTCGGCCCAATCGGGGTTCAGCGCCAGGGCGCAGTGCAGGCCGACGATGGCCTCGTCGCGGTTGCCGAGGCGCTCGCACAGGCGGCCATAGTCGTAGAAGGGAACGGGGTCGTGCGGCGCCAGATCCATCGCCCGGCGGAGGACAGCCAGGGCCTCGCCGGTGCGGTCGATCTCGGCCAGGGCCAGGCCCAACTGGCGGTGCGCTTCGGCATTCGTCGGTGTCAGGCGGATGACGCTTTCCAGCTCGTGGACCGCCTCGGCGTGCGCGCCAAGCCGGCGCAGCGCTATGCCCCTGTTGATGTGGTAGAGCGGTTCGTCGGGCGCCAGGGTGACGGCCTGGCTGTAGGCGCGGAGGGCCTCCTGGACATCGCCGCGCATCTGGAGGACGTTGCCCAGCTCGTTGAGCAGCGCGGCGTCCTGCGGATCGATGGACAGGGCGGATCGGATCTCTTCGAGGGCCATATCGAGCTCTCCCTGCTGCGCGTAGAGGTTAGCCGCCAGGCGACGATAGGCAGTGGACTGGGGAGCCAGTTCGACGGCGCGGCGGTAGCAGGCCAGCGCCCCTTCGACCTGCCCTTCGGCCTGGGCGATCTGACCGAGCTGGGCGTGGGTCTCGGCATCGTCGGCGCCCAGCTCGACCGCGCGGCGGGTCATGGTCCTGGCCTCGCTGAGGCGGCCCAGGCGAAAGGCGGCGCGTCCCACCTCGGCGTGCAAGGTCGGGTCGTGGGGATCGAGGGTCGCCGCCTTGCGGAAGGCGGTCAGCGCCTCCTCGTGCAGGCCGGCGCGGGTGCAGGCCAGGCCGAGGTAGTGATGGGCATCGGCGTTGTCGGGCAGAAGGGCGCAGGCGGCCCGCAGCAGCGGCAGCGCTTCGTCATGGCGACCGAGCTGCTGGCTGAGGATTCCCGCCTGCAGCGCATAGTCCCCATTCTCCGCCTCCCGCTCGAACGCCTTTTTGTACGCGCCGAGCGCCTGCTCCAGCTCGCCCAGGCGCTGGTAGATTGCGCCTTGCTGTCCGTAGCTGTCGCCGTGACGCGGCTCGATCTCGATGGCGAGCTGCAGCATCTCCAGCGCCGAATCGAAGCGGCCGGCTCGGGCGTAGGCAACGCCCAGGCGGTAGTAGTAGAGGTGCTGGTCGGGCTTGAGCGCGCAGGCCAGCAGATACTCTTCGACGGCCTGGTTCAACTGGCCCTGGGCGTCGAGGGCGAGCGCTTTCTGATAGTGGGCCTGGGCGTGGCTGGGAGCTATGGCAGTAGCCTGTTCCAGCATCTGCAGGGCCTGGTCATAGGAGGCGAGCTGGTAGAGGGCATAGCCTGCGCCGTAGAGGTAGTCGACCTGTTCGGGGGCAACGGCAAGCGCCTGGCGGTAGGCAGCCAGCGCTTCGCCATAGTTCTGCTGCTCGATGAGCGCTTCGGCCAGCGCGGCGTGCCATTCGGCCCGCTGGGGATCGAGCGTCGCAGCGCGGCGCAGCGCCTGGACGGCCCGCTCGACCTGCCCCAGGCGCAGGCAGGCCTGGCCGAGGTGATGATGGGCGACGGCCAGGTCGGGATCGAGGGCCAGCGCCTGCTCGTATTCCCCAATCGCTTCCTCCCAGCGCTCCAGCGCGGCATAGAGCGCGCCCAGCTCGTCGTACCACGGGGCCTGGTCGGGCTGGCGGGCCAGAGCCTGTTGCAGGTAGACGATAGCCTGTTCCGTGTGTCCCTGCTGGGCCAGGACAGCGGCTGCTTCGCGGTAGAGAGAGCCGTCGTCGGGGGCCAGGCTGATGGCCTGGCGGAGCGCGTTCAGCGCTTCGGCGGGGTGGCGCTGCTGCCGGTGAGCCTGGCTGATCTCGCGGTAGATGTCGGCGTGCTGCAGGTTGCGGGCCAGCGCCTCTTCGAGCCTGGGCAACGCTTCGCTGTAGCGCCCCAGGCGGTTCAGCGAGACGCCAACGGCGTAGAGGCAGGCGGGGTTGTCAGGCTGGCGGCTGAGCGCCTGCTGGAAGGCTTCGAGGGCGCCGTGATGCTGGCCCTGCTTTTGCAGCGTTGCGCCCAGCTCATACCAGATCTCGGCGCAGAGACAGTCTGCCTGCTGGAGGGCTGCCTCGAGCTCAGCGGCGGCTTCCTGGTCGCGCTCCAGGTGCTGGAGAAGCAACCCCGACTCGTAATGGCGGGCGAGTGAGGCGGGCTGCCACTCCTCGCCGCTGAGGGCGAGCATCCCCGTGCCCAGGGCGTGCCGGAGAGCCAGAGCGACGGCCTCCTGAGGCGCGCCACTCTCCTTGAGCGCAGCGCCGAGCTGGTAGATGGCTGACCTGGGCAGGTCCAGGGTCAGGAGACGCTCGACTTGAGCGTGCAGGGCTTGAGGGGTCTCGTTGTCGACCAGGCAGCGGGCGGCGAGGGAGGCATCGTCAGGGCTGGCGAGCAGGGCGCGGATAAAGGCCGGGCGGTCGCTCAGTTGGGGGTAGAGCTGGACGAGCGTGCCCTGCCACTGGCGGCGGGTCTGGGGCGGACAGAGGGCGGCCAGGTCGCCGCCGGTTTCGAGGCGCCGCTTGAGCGCCAGGGCGGCAAAGTAGTCTTGCAGCAGGGGGTCAAGGAAGCGGACACGCTGGCCGTCCTCGATGGGCAGCAGGAGGCCGCTTTGCAGCAGGGCATCGGCGTCCTGACCGTGTTCCCTCGCCAGGCTGGCCAGGATGTAGCGATCGGCGCTGTCGATGAGGGCCTGTTGCATGGCCAGGGCCAGCTCGCCGAGGGCCACCCCTTCGGCGCTGAGCCAGATCTCGAGCGGCGTGGCCGGGTCCAGGCCAAGCGCCTGCGGCAGCCAGGCGCGGACGGCAGCGCAGCGGCTCCACCAGGCCGCGTCGGGATCGGCAGCCAACTGGAGGATCGCCTGGAGGAAAAGGGGAGAGTGGGCCATCCGCCAGAGGTCGCTGTCCTGACGCAGGCGGCGGTTCAGCGAGTCGGCCAGGCCGGCCGGCGCCTGGCGCTGGAGCAGGTCGACCAGGGCATGGTTGCTCAAGGGGAGGATGGTCATCGCCGTAAAGCCGTCCAGATGGGCGGACAGAGGGTCACGGCTGGCGATGACGATGCGCACGGGGCGGTTCTCGCGCGTCCAGGAGGCCAGCCAGGCCCTGAGCTCGCCCAGGAGTTGGGAATCGAGGCGGTGCAGGTTGTCGAGGAGGAAGAGGGACGGCCTCTGGTCGAGGAGGGCGTGGAGCACAGCGTCGCTGGCGGAGGGGAGATAAGCGCGCAGCGTCCCCAGGGCCAGTTCCCACACCCCGCCGCCGGCGTGGAGGGAAGCCAGGTCGAGGAGGAAGGGAAGCGGGCCGTCGTCTGTGGCGAGCGCCTGTTCGGCGCAGCGGCAGGCCAGGCGCTGGAGCAGCGTCGTTTTACCCGCGCCGGCCGGGCCGCAGAGGAGAACGCGCGGCTGCTCCTGGACGGCCAACAGCGCGTCCTGGGGCTGGGGGTGCAGCGGCGACTGGACGGTGAGGCAGACATAGTCCCGGCTGGCTCTGGCCAGGCGGGCATCGTTGAGCAGCCCGCGCAGGTATTGCTGCAGCATAACATCCTCCTCAGAATTGCAGACGCGAGAGCATCCAGAAAGCGACTGCGCAGAGCGCCACGCCGGTCAGGCAGAGAAAGACGCCAATGCCAGCCGAGGTACGGACGAGTTGATCGAGGGCCTTGACCAGGTTCGACATCGCATCGAGGAGCGGGACGAGGGCTACGTCGGTGAGGGCCTTGTTGCTGACCCGGGCCGAGTGGGCCGAGATATTCTGCAGAGCCTGGCGGTAGTTTTTGGAGAGGATGGTCCAAAAACCGGCGATGCAGGAGCAGACTCCCAGGACAAAGAGGGAGACAGCCATAGCAATTTGGATATCAGAGATCGACATTTCCATCGTCCTTTCTTCCGTCATGGCATGTGCGGGCATCATGAGTATGTTGCAAGAAACGTGCCAAAATGGCTGCACGATAGAGCGCTCCTGGCGGGTCTGCGACCCGCCAGCGCTGGATGGGGCGGCGGGGTCACAGACCCCCCCGGAGCGGGAGAGGCCAGCGCTGGACGGGCGGCGGGGTCTCAGACCCCGCCGGAGCGGGAGGGGCCAGCGCTGGACGGGCGGCGGGGTCTGCGACCCCGCCGGAGCGAGAAGGGCGGCATACAAAACGTGGCCCGGCTATATGGGCCGGGCCACGTGGCTCCAGCGACGACCCGTAGCGGGCCATCATATCAAGGCTGGGGGCGGAGGATTCGAACCCCCACGTACGGATTCAGAGTCCGCTGTCCTACCGTTAGACGAGCCCCCAAGGGTTGTCGATGCTATTCTAGCACAATTTTCTTGTCTGACAAGTAACTCCTCACGTCTGACCCTGCCTGGCCTCCTTCAGCACCCGCGCCAACAACTGGCTCAGTTGCTCCACGCCGGGCGGCTTGAGCAGCCAGCCGCTGATGCCCCGTCCCCGCAGTTCATCCAATCTGCCTTCGAGCGGATGGCCGCTCAAGACCACCAGCGGCACCTCTACGCCGCGCTGCCGCATGGCCTCGAGCAATTCTTCGCCCCCCATCTCGGGCATCACCAGATCACTCAACACCAGGGCGACCTCGCCATGCTCTGCCAACACCGCCAGCGCCTCTATGCCGTCAGCCGCCTCCAGCGGCCGATAGTTCAACGTTTTTAGAATGCCGACCAGCGCCTTGCGCAAGGGGGCATGGTCCTCCACCACCAAAACCACTTCCCCCTGGCCCTGCCCAGGGAGTTCCTCGGCGGGCGGCGCTGCAACCGGTCGCGCCTGAACTGCCGGCAGATAGACAGCAAATGTCGTTCCCCGCCCTACCTCTGTCGCCACATCGATGTGACCGCCATGCTGCGTCACAATGCCATAGACCTGGGACAGCCCCAGCCCTGTTCCCTTGCCCGCTTCTTTGGTGGTAAAGAAAGGCTCAAAGATGCGGGGCAACACCTCCGGCGGAATGCCGCTGCCGTTGTCCGTCACCGCGATGCGTACCCATTCGCCGCTGAACGCCTCCCCGCAAGTCGCGCAGCGGATCTCACCCGTCGCAACAACCCGCGAAAGGGCAATCCCCAGCTCGCCACCTCCCTGGGGCAGCATGGCATCCCGCGCGTTGATCGCCAGGTTCATGATGGCCTGCTGAATCCGCGTCGGGTCGGCGTCGACCGTGAATTCCCCCTCGCCGTACTGCCCATGCAGCCTGATGTTCTCCGGCAGGGTGCGCTCCAGCAATTTGCCCATCTCTTTCAAGAACGGCAGCAGATCCAACGGACGGCGCTCCAAAACGGACTGCCGGCTGAAATCCAGAATCTGCTGGATCAGGCCCGTGGCCTGCCTGACCTGCTGGGCGATGGTTTCCAGCGGTTCGTGCAGATCGGCAGGGAGGTCATCCCTGGTCATGGCCATTTTGGTGTAGAGGAGAATCACCGACATGATGTTGTTGAAATCATGGGCAATGCCAGCGGCCAGTTGCCCTACCACCGCCAGTTGGGCCTGTTGCTGGAGCTGCGCCTGAATTTGCCGCTCTTCGGTCACATCCTCAAAGGCCAGCACCCACTGCTGGGGTTCGGAGCCGCTTTCTACTGGCCGGGCAATGGCCTCGAAAATGCGGCCATCCACCTTGATCTCGTGCCACAGGCCCTTGCTGGTCGGCGGGGCGAGCAACCCGGCAAGCGAACGGTCGCCCAGGCGTGTGAGCACACTGCCCACTGCCATCCCCATGAGGGCCAGCTCTTTTTCGGCGGCAGGGTTGGCCTGCAGGATTTTTCCGCCAGCGTCCAGCAGCAGCAACCCCATCGGCACAGTGGCAAAGATCTGTGTCATCTGTCGGGCCTGGACGCGCACCTGCTCTTGCAGCGTGGCGCGGTGGACCGAGTTGGCGACGATGTCGCTCACGGCGTTGAGCAGGCGCAGGTCATCCTCGCCGAGAAGCCGCCGACTGCCGATCCACAGCAGGCCAATGATGCGGTCCTGGACGCGCAAGGGCACGCCGGCAGCGGCGCGGCATTCGCGGGCCGCCTGGCGGCTAAAAAGGCGCGGCTCGTTGCCCAATTCGTTGCTCAGATAAGGCCGGCCGGTGGCCAACACCTCGGCAGCCAGCCCCTTGCGCGGGGGAATGACCACGTTGGTAAGCGAGGCCCAGACCCCCCTTCCCTGCTCAGTGAGCAACTCACCGCTGAGCGGATCCAGCGTTTCGATGAGCGCACCGTCGATCTCCAGGTGGGCGATGAGTTGATCGAGGGTCGCCGAGAGGATCTCCTGGCGGCTGCTGGCGGCGCGCACTGCCGCGCTGATCGCAGCGACCAATTCCATTTCCTGCAGCCGCTGCCGGGTTTCCTGAAACAGGCGGGCGTTGTCGACGATCAGCGCAGCCGTGGCGGCAAAGGCAACCAGCGTGTTCAGGTCCTGCTCGCTAAAGGCAGCCTTGCGCGTCGCATCCAGCGAGATGACGCCGACGAGCCGGTCCTGGATGAGCAAGGGGGCCACAACGGCGCTGTGGATCTCTCTGGCCTCCTCGATCTCGCCGTCGTAGCGAATGTCGGGATCGGCGCGGACATCGGCCAGGAGCAGGGGGCGGCGCTCGCGGGCGGCGCGCGCCGAGTAGCCCGCGCTGCTGGCAAAGGCAAAATCGACCAGACGGGGGTCACGGTAGCCATCCAAGGCGCGGATGCGCAGGCAGCCGTCAGGCTCGACCAGCAAAATGCTGCCCTTCTCGGCGGCGGGGATGGCATGACGGGCTGCTGCCAGCAGACGCTCCAGCAGGGGACGCAGTTCGAGCGACTCGCCCAGCGCCTGAGCCAGCATGGCCTCGGCTTCCAGTTCCCGTTGGTGTCGCCTGTGCTCGTTGCGCAGGCTCTTTTCTTCCAGGGCGCGGCGCACGGCCTGGCCCAGCCGCCCCAGGCGCTCTTTGAGCACATAGTCATAGGCGCCCTGTCGCAGCGCATCCACAGCGGCCTCTTCGCCAATGCTGCCAGAGACGATAATGAAGGGGATGTCATAGCCGCGCTCGCGCAACAGGTGCAAAGCGCGCAAACCGCTGAACTGCGGCAGCGACCAGTCGGCCAGGATCAGCTCTGGGGACGTCTCGAGCGCGCTCAAGTAAGCCGCCTCGCTCTCCACCCGCTGCCAGTCGAACAGAAAGCCCTCCTCCCGCAGGCGCAGGGCCATCAGTTCAGCATCATCGGCGTTGTCTTCGACAATCAGAACGCGCAATGGTGTCGTCATCTCAATTCCCTCCAGACCTGGTCGGTCCGGGAAATTTTTCGAGCGGTGGGGGCTGATTGATCAGCAACCAGTATATCCCCACCTGACGCACGGCATCGGCAAAACGGTGGAACTCGACCGGTTTACGCACATAGCTGTTGGCTCCCAGATTGTAGCTGGCAACGATGTCCTCTTCCTCAGTGGAAGAGGTCAACACAACGACCGGGATCAACCTGGTGCGCGGGTCGGCGCGCATGCGTTCCAGCACCTCCAGCCCGTTCAGCTTGGGCAGTTTCAAGTCGAGCAAGATCAGCGCAGGCAGGCGCGCCGGATCGCGGTCCGCGTAGGGGCCGCTGGCAAAGAGATAGTCCAGCGCCGCCACCCCATCGCGGACGACCACAACCTCGTTGGCGATCTGTCCCTCCCGGAGCGCCATCAGCGTCAGTTCCTCATCGTCAGGGTTGTCCTCTACCAGCAGGATGACCTTGTCCATCGTTCACTCCCTCAAGACAGGAGACCGCCTCAGTCTCCCAACGTAAAGTAAAACGTGGCCCCGCGGTCCGGCGCCGCTTCGGCCCATACTTTTCCGCCGTGCCGGGCTGCGATGCGCTGCACAGTGGCCAGGCCAATGCCGGTGCCGAGGAATTCGGACTGGCTGTGCAGCCGTTGGAAAGGAGCAAAGAGTTTGTCGGCATAGGCCATATCGAACCCCACGCCGTTGTCACGGACGTAATAGACAGGGAGAGGCTGCGCTTCCCCTTCTCCCATAGCCCCAAACTCGATATACGCCCGTTCCCGCGTGGCCGTAAACTTCCAGGCATTGCCGAGCAGATTTTCCAACATCAGCCGCAGCAAAGTGACGTCTCCATACGCGGTCAGGCCCTCGGCGATGACAAACTCGGCCTGACGCTGCGGCGCCTGTGCCTGCAATTCGGCGGCGATCTCGCGCGCCAGCGCGCTGAGGTCCACCGCCTGGCGGCTTATCTCGCGGCGACTGACGCGGGAGAGATCGAGCAGGTCCTGGATCAGTTCTCCCATGCGCTGCGCGGCAAGCTGGATGCGCTCCAGGTAATGGCGGCCCTGCTCGTCCAACTGCTCACCATATTGGGAGAACAGGGCTGCGCTAAAGCCATCGAGGGCGCGCAGCGGGGCGCGCAGGTCGTGGGAGACGGAGTAGGCAAAGGCTTCCAGCTCCTTATTGGCGGCTTCCAATTGAGCGGTGCGCTCGCGGACGCGCTGCGCCAGCGAGTTGCGTTCCGCCTCCAGGTCAGCAAACAGCCGCGCGTTTTCGATGGCCAGGCCGATCTGGCTGGCCACCGGCCCCAGCAGGGCGACCTCCGCTTCGCTGTAGGCGTTTTCGCGGTAACTCTGCACTTCCAGCAGGCCGGTGGTCTGTCCCTGCACGACGATGGGCACATAGAGCGCCGAACGGGGAATGTGCTCCTCATCTGACCGGCCCACGATGAGGACTTGCGCGGAAGCGGGTGTGGGCAGACAGCTCACAATTTCGGGCTGTTGAGCGTGGATGGCGCGGACGCGCCCTTTGAGCGGCAGGTCTGGACCGACATGGAGCGGCGGGAAGATGGCGGGGTCCAGCGGCTCACCTTCCTCGAGCATATATTCGGCGCGCAGCGTTTGGGTGGTCGGATCGTAGCGCGAGATGCCAAAGATGGGACACTCCACCAGTTGGGCGATGTGCTCGTAGGCGACGCGGTAGATGGTGGGCAGGTTGAGCGTCTGGGCCAGCGCCAGGCCGAGGCGATACAGGATCTCTACCCGTTGCCTTCCGGCGCGTTCGGCTTCGAACAGGCGCGCGTTTTCGATGGCGACTGCCGACTGGTTGGCCAGCGCCGTCAGCAGCCGCTCGTCATCCTCGCTGAAGGCATCGGCCTCTTCGCTTTCGATGGCGATCACGCCGGTCACCTCGTCGCCGATTTTCATGGGTGCGTACAGGCCAGAGCGGATGCCGGGATAAGTTTCGACATATTGCGGATATTGAGTCACATCGCCGGTTCGGATGGTCCGCCCCACCTGCACCGCATAGCCGCTCAAGCCCTGCCCCACGCGTTGGATCAGGTTCTGCATACGCTGCCGGACGGCGGCGGCGCTTTCCGGCCGCAACCCTGGCTGGCTAAAGGCCAGCAATTCCAACTCGTCGCTCGCAGGGCGTTTTTGGCGGATGGCGATGTGGTGCCAGTTCATGTGCTGAGCCAGCGTGTCGATCATTTGTTGGGCGACCGACGCCGGAGACAGCAGTTGGGCAAAGACGCGGCTGCTTTCGTACAAGATAGTCAATTCGGTCAGGCGGCGGCGGAGACGCTCTTCACTTTCACGCAGCGCCTGTTCAGTGGCCTTTTGGTCTTCGACCAGGCTGAGCAGCGCGCGGCGCGATTGTTCGGCCTCGGCCAGCAGACGTTGCAGTTCGGCATGGGCAGCGCGGAGTTGTTCCTCAGCCTGTTTGCGCGCGGTGATGTCCTTTACGATTGCCAGTATGGCATTCCCGCCTTTATAGCGCACGATACCTGTCGAGATCTCGACCGGATAGACGGTGCCGTCCTTGCGCTGGTGCTCCGCTTCAACAGTATATCGCTGTCCCGGCACCCACTCCTTCCACATCCGAAGGATCTCGTCTTTAGGCAGGTTCGTTGTGCTTTTGGCTGGATGACCGTCAAACACGGTGCGGCAAAGCCACTCTTCTCTGGTGTAGCCGGACTGCGCGCAAGCCATCTCATTGACTTCCAGAATGCGGCCTTCCAGGTCGTGAAGATAGATGCCTTCCACGGACTGGTTGAACAAAGAACGGTACTTTTCCTCGCTCTCACGTAGCGCCTCCTCCGCTTTCTCGCGCGCCTGGGCCAGCTCTATGGCATGCAGCGCGTAGGCCACGTCGCCGACCAGTTCGCGGAACAGCGACTGCTCCTCCGGGTCGTCGGCCAGGCCCGCGGGCAGGGCGACGACCAGCACGCCATAGTCGCGCCCGCCGTAGCGCAAGGCCCCGGCCAGGGCGGCGGTGTCGCGGTAGACATGAGCGAGGGGGCAGGTTGTGCAGTTGCGGATGGTGTCGTGGATCAGCGCGATGCTGTCCGGCCGCTCCTGGGCCTGCCGGCAGCAGGGGGGCCAGTCGCCGCACGCCAGAGCCTGGCGCACGGGCGCAAAGCCGGCGCCGATGCCGCTTTCCGCCACCATTTGCGCCGCGCCGTCCTCGCCGCGCAGGGCCGCCCAGGCGCTGCGGTAGCCGCGTGTGGAAATGAGGATCTCGCACGCGCGCCGCAGCAGCGCGTCACGGTCCTGCTCGTGGGTGATGAGCTGGTTCACGTCGCGGATGGCGCGCAGCACCTGGTTGAGGTGCTCTGTACGCGCTTCCGCCTGCTTGCGCTGGGTGATGTCGCGGGCGATATGCACTGCGCCGATCAGGTTGCCGTTCTCGCCCAGGATCGGGTCCGTCGTGACCTCGAACCAGCGCTCGCCAAGCTGCATCTCGAAGCTTTCCCGCTGCCGGCTGACGCGCATCAGACAGAACGGGCAGCCGGGGATCGGTTCGTCAGTGTGGTGGGCGACGTCGAAGCAGTTCCGGCCGGGCATCTCGGCCAGCGGACAGCCAAACACTTCTTCCGCCGCCTTGTTGGCGCGCAGGATGCGCTGGTCGGTGTCGAGCACCCAGATGGCGTCTTGCGCGACGTCGAAGGTGGTTTGCCATTCGCGGGCCAGCCGCTCGTTCTCCTCGATCAGGGCTTGCAGGCGGATTTTCAACGGCCCGGACGGCCCGAGCAGGGTATCCATCTCGCCACGGCGCAGCGCATCCAGCAGGGCTTCGGCCCGAGCGAGTCGCGCCTGCAATTCTGCATAGGCGGATTTCTTTTTGCTCAAGGTGGCCTCCTTCCTACCTGGACCCTAAGGGTCTTCAGGACCTAAAGGTCTTGAGAGACCTTTAGGGTCTGCTTCTTCCTTTACCCGCACCAGCAGGTGAAAGTGATTTTTGAGCAGGCAATAGGCATACGTCTCCACGACCGGCTCGATGTACTTGATGTAGAGCTGCATAAAATAGTCGTAATTGCGCCCCTCGATGAAAATGTCCTCGCGGTTCGTGCCGCGATTGTAGATGTGATAGAACACGCCTGGCTGGAGGGGGGATGGGCTGGTCATGGTTTGTCTCCTCCACCTTAAGACCCTAAAGGTCTTCATCTCCTTCTTCCGCGCTCGGATAGCGGATCGGCTCGCCCAGGCGGCGCAGCAGTTCGTTGACCTCGCGCTTGAGTTCCAGGATGCGCCCTTCGCGATCCAGGGTGACTTGATACCAGCGGCGCAGGTCGTCCAGGCGCTGGGCCAGTAACGCCTCGGCCTCCTTGCGCGCGGTGATGTCGACCACGGTGCCCAGAAAATACGCCGGCCTGCCTGTTGCATCGCGGATCAGGTTCGCGCCGAGAAGAGCGTACACTGTGCGTCCGTC
>DAOTYD010000210.1:0-8842 GCA_034435295.1 Anaerolineae bacterium
GGCCAGATGTGGGGGTGGGGAGAGAGCCTGGAAAACCTTGTGGATGAATCAGGGCTGGCGGACAGGGGTGTCCTGGTAGATGCGCTCGCGGATCGCCTGCACCTCGCGGCGGAAAGAGGGGTCTTCGTCCATCATGGCAGCGACCTTGTCGCAGGCGTAGATGACCGTGGTATGGTCCTGGCGTTGCATGAGGGCGGCGATTTGGGAGAGCGAGGCGTCGGTCTCCTGGCGCAACAGGAACATGGCCACCTGTCGGGCGCGGGCGAGGCGGCGCTCGCGGCTGGAGCTGGTCAGCTCTGCCAGTGTCAGGTTGTAGAAAGCGGCGACGGCGTTCACGATGGCCTCGGTCGTGATCTCGGCGGGGGCGCAGGCGCTCAGGTCGGAGAGGGCCTCCAGCGCCAGCTCGGCGCTGAGCGGCTGGTTGGTCAGGGTGGTCATGGCCAGGACACGGTTGAGGCCGCCCTCCAGTTCACGGATGTTGCTCTGGATGCGTTCGGCGATCAGGTAGAGGATTTCGTCGGGGACGGTCATGCCGCGGATCGACGCTTTGCTTTTGAGGATGGCGATGCGCGTTTCCAGCTCTGGCGGCTGGATGTCGACCATCAACCCCCACTCGAAGCGGGAGCGCAGGCGCTCCTCCAGCAGCGCCATTGCCCGCGGCGGTCGGTCGGAGCAGACGACGATTTGGGAGCCGTTGCTGTGGAGGGCGTTGAAGGTGTGGAAGAACTCTTCCTGGGTCGATTCTTTGCCGGCGATAAAGTGGATGTCGTCGACGAGCAGGACATCGGCGGTACGGTATTTTTCGCGGAAGGCTTCGGTGCTGTGGCCGCGGATGGCCTCGATCAGGTCGTTGGTGAACGTCTCGGCGGAGACGTAGACGACGCGCAGCCCTGCCAGATGGGTGACATGGGCGATGGCGTGCATCAGGTGGGTCTTGCCCAGCCCCACCCCGCCGTAGAGGAAGAGCGGGTTGAAGGTGCGGGCTGGCTGCTCGGCCACGGCCTGGCAGGCGGCGTGAGCCAGCCGGTTGCCAGGGCCGACGACGAAGGTTTCGAAGCGATAGTTGGGGTTGAGCGAGAGCGCGCCGTTCCCATTGGGGCGGACCGCCTTGTCCAGCGGCAGCGCCAGCGGTTCTGGCTGGCTGGAGGGCGGGGGCTCATAGACCACAAAGCGCACCTGGGCGCTGCGGCCGGCGTGACGGGTCAGTGCGCGCACGATCACCGAACGCAGCCGCTGTTCCAGCCAATCCCTGGCGTAGGCGTTGGCTGTGCCGATGACAAAGCAACCGTCCTCATGAGCGACGAGGCGAGTTTCGCGCAGCCACGTTTCGAACGTGGCCCGCGTCATTTCCAGTTGAAGCTCGCCCAAAACGGTTTGCCAGATTCGCTCGGCGTTCACAGTCATCCAGTCCCGGCAGACGTCGACAGACGCGAGTTTTTCCCCACGCGTAAAACATTCAGGAAAGCAACAAGGCGTTTTGAGGCCGGGTCCGCCCAATGATGTCGAGGCCGGGGGTGACGAGGGCTGTCGTGTGTGGCCTCGGACTCGCGCAACATTGTATCAAAGGTGAGGCGTAGAGACAACCCCGAAAGCCCCTTTTGTCTTAAAAGGGGCAGTACCTTAAGATTCTTTATGGCAAGTCAGAAGAGAACAGCCCTCTCTCTTGTCTCTCCCCAGGTGTGGTTTTTTCTGCTGCAGCAAATCCCAGATGTGGGCATGGTCCCCTGGCGGGCCATTTCACTTGCCGCCGAACTGGTCGTTTCCTGTCCCTCCCCGCCGCCGGCGATTTGATGGGGTAAAACATTTTTTGCATAGGGGGCGTATTGTCAATCGCGTATCGCGTATCGCTTATCGCTTATCGCCTATCGCTTATCGCCTATCGCTTATCGCACGTCGCTTATCGCATATCGCTTATCGCCTATCGCTTATCGCACGTCGCTTATCGCACGTCGCTTATCGCATATCAAATATCGCCTATCGCTTATCGCCAATTGCAGGTGTGGTCTACGAGGATGAGCAATCCCCGATAAGCAATCCCCGATAAGCGGTCAGCAATAAGCGATCCGGGATTAGCGATAGGCGATGAGCGATGAGCGATAGGCGATCAGTGATAGGCAATGAGCGATGAGCGATAGGCGATGAGCGATTAGCGATAGGCGATGAGCGATAGGCGATGAGCGATGAGCGATAGGCGATCAGCGATAAGCGATAGGCGATGAGCGATGAGCGATAGGCGATGATCGATAGGCGATCAGCGATCAGCGATAAGCGATAAGCGATGCGCGAGCGGCGCCGGGTCGCGGGTCTGCAGCGCGGCCAGCGCCCGCTGGACCTGCGGCAGCGCCTCGGCGGCATAGACCTGGGCGACGGCCCGCCTGCGCTCGCTGTGCCGGGCGTCCCGCAGCAGCAGCCAGGCGCTGGCCATCCGCGCCGCTGCTTCCACCATGTCCACCGCATAGTAGCCGACCAGCGCCTCTTCTTCGCTGGCCCGCAGGTGATCGGCGCACAGGTTGAACTGCGCCGTTGCTGCGATCAGCCGCTCCCGCAGCGGCTGCAGCTCCGCGTCGACGTCCAGCGCCTGCCACGCGCCGAACAGCTCGTCCAGCTCGTGGCCCAGCAGGCCGCCCGTGGCCGCGACGACCTGCATCTGACTGGTGCCCTCATAGATGCTGGTGACGCGCATGTCGCGAAAGTGACGCTCGACGTTGAACTCGCGCATGTAGCCGGTGCCGCCGTGTACCTGCATGGCCTGATAGCAGACACGGTTGCCCATCTCGGTGGCGTAGAACTTGACCAGCGGCGTCAGCACGCCCAGCAGGCGCTCGGCCTGTTTGATCTTGGGGCGCAGCGCGTCCTCGCCGCTCTCTTCCAGACGGCGTTCCCAGGCCCGCTTGCGGTCGACCCACTGGCCGGCCTCGTAGAGCAGCGCCCGCGTCGCCTCGATCTCGCCGCGCATGGTCAGAAGCATGCGATAGACTGCCGGGATGTCGCGGATGGCCGTGCCGAACTGGGTGCGTTTGGCAGCATAGCGGGCGGCCTCGTCATAGGCGGCCTCGGCGATGCCCAGCGCCTGCGCCGCCACCGCCAGCCGCGCGCCGTTCATCATGCTCATGGCGTAGCGGATCAGCCCAAAGCGGCGCTTGCCGATGAGGCGGGCGGGCGTCTGGCGGTACTCGATCTCGCAGGTGGGCGAGGCATGGATGCCGAGCTTGTTCTCGACGCGGCGGATGCGCACGCTCTCGTCGCGCTCGACCAGGAAGAGCGAAAGCCCGCGCGCGTCCAGGCTGCCCTCCTCTGAGCGGGCCAGCACCAGGTGGACGTCGGCAGCGCCGTTGGTGATAAAGCGCTTGACGCCGCTCAGTCGCCAGCAGCCCGCCGCCTCGTCATAGACGGCGCGGGTCTGCACGCTGCCCAGGTCCGAGCCGGCGTCCGGCTCGGTGAGCACCATCGCTGCGCTCACTTCGCCGCGGGCAAAGCGCGGCAGCAGGCGCTCCTTGTCCTCTTCCTCGGCAAACTCGGCAATGGTCGATGAGATTTCCTGCAGGCCAAAGAGGGTCATCAGCCCGGCGTCGGCGCGGGAGAGGATTTCGACCATCATCTGGAAGATCGTCCCCGGCAGGTTCAGCCCGCCGTACTCGCGTGGCAGCATGGCGCCCATCAGTCCGGCCTGGCGCAGCACCCGCAGCGCCTCCTCCGTCGCCTGGGCGTAGATGACCCTGCCCTCCTGACAGCGCACGCCCTCCTCGTCCGCAGCGGGGGCCAGCGGAGCGATGCGCGTGGCGCTGATCTCGCCGAGCAGGTTCAACAGTCGCCGATAGCTGTCCATCGCGTCGGCATAGTTGCGCGGCGCCGCGGGGTACGTCGCCTGGGTGCTATAGCCCTTCTCCAGCGCCTCCACCACTTCGCGCAGGTCCAGGTTGTCAAAGTGGAATTGGAGGTCAGGGTTGTCGGTAAAAAAGTTGTCGGTCATGTTTTTGCTCCGGGGGGTTGCAAGTTTGCAAGTTTGCAAGTTTGCAAGTTTGCAAGTTTGCAAGTTTGCAAGTTTGCAAGTTTGCAAGTGTAGGCGTGGATGAGACGCGGGATGACCTCCTTCAGGTCGCCGACGATTTTGTAGTGGGCGATCCCAAAGATTGGCGCGTTGGGGTCGGTGTTGATGGCGACGATGGTGCCGGACTGGTCCATGCCGGCGCGGTGCTGGACGGCGCCGGAGATGCCGCAGGCGATGTAGAGTCGCGGGCGCACGGTGACGCCGGTCTGTCCCACCTGGCGCTCGGGCCCGGCATAGCCCGCGTCGACGGCGGCCCGCGAGGCGGCGACCTCGCCGCCCAGGACGCGGGCCAGCTCGTGGATCAGCGCAAAGTTCTCCTTGCTGCCCACACCGGCGCCGCCGGCGACGATGATGTCGGCGCCTTTCAGATCGCACAGCGGCGGCCAGCTTTGCCGCTCCAGCACCTCCAGGGCCAGGTCTTGCGGCTCGAAGCGCGCTTCGACCTGCACCACCTCTCCCCGCCGTGTCGGATCGGGCTTGCCCAGGGGCATCACCCCCTCACGCACCGTCGCCATCTGCGGGTGCATGCGCGGATTGACGATGGTGGCGATGACGTTGCCGCCAAAGGCCGGGCGAATCTGATAGAGCAGGTCGCGGTAGAGCGTGCCGCGTTGCTCGAAATCGCCGATCTGCAGCGCCGTGCAGTCGGCGGTCAGCCCGGCGCGCAGGGCGCTGGCGATGCGCGGCGCCAGGTCGCGCCCGACCGCCGTGGCCCCCAGCAGAAAGATTGCCGGGCGGTGCTCTCGCGCCAGCTCGACGGCGACGCGGCTGTAGGGCAGGGTGCGGTAGAGAGCCAGTTCGGTATGGTCGGCCAGATAGACGACATCGGCGCCGTAATGGATGGCCGTTTCCGCCAGCGGCGCGACCTGGTGGCCGAAGAGCAGCGCGCCGACGCGGCCGCCCAGCCGCTCCGCCAGCTCGCGGCCCTTGCCCAGCAGCTCCAGGCTGACGCCGGCGATCCTGCCCGCGTCCTGCTCGATGAAAATCCAGACGTCCCGTTTCTCCGTCATAACTGTTTGCCTCACAGGATGTACTCTTCGATCAGGTCGCGCAGCAGGAGGGAGAGGCCCTCTTCGGTGGGGCTGATCTCTTTGCTCGTGCGGCTCTCAAAGACGACATAGTCGACCTTGAGCACTTTGGTCGGCGAGCCGCTCAGGCCGAGCATGCCCTCATCGGCGCCAATGTCGGCGGCGCTCCAGACGGGGATGCGCAGCCCGCGCTCTGCCAGGTAGCGGTCGAGCGCCTCCTCCGTCCCGAACTCGGGCCACGTCTCCAGCAGGCGGGCGTATTCGAGGGGGCTGGCCGCCAGCTTGCAGGCCAGCATGCGCTGGGCCGAGGGCGGGCGCGGCTGGTTGGCCGAGCCGACGACGGTGAGCAGGCAGGGCAGCGTGCAGCGCACGACCTCGCGGCCCAGCGGCAGCGCCCGCCGCACGGTGATGCTCCCCCCCTCCAGCGCCAGGATCGCCTCGGCGTAGGTGATCTGGGGGATGCCCAGTTTCTCGGCCACCTGCGGGCCGACCTGGGCTGTGTCTCCGTCGATGGCCTGCCGCCCGCAAAAGACCAGGTCATAGCCGCCGATGCGCTCGACGGCGCACTTGAGGGCGTAGGAGGTCGCCAGCGTGTCCGACCCGGCAAACTTTTTGTCGCTGAGCAGGATCACCTGGTCGGCGCCGCGGTAGAGCGCCTCGCGCAGCACCTCAGCGGCGCGGGGCGGACCCATCGTCACCGCCGTCACCGTGCCGCCGTGCTGGTCCTTGACCTGGAGGGCCATTTCGAGCGCGTTCATGTCCTCCGGGTTCATGATCGCCGGCAGCGCCGCGCGGTTGATCGTGCCATCCTCGTTCATCACTTTGCCCGTGACGTGGGCGGTGTCGGGCACCTGTTTGACCAGGACGATGCTGTGGTAGGGCATGCGCATTTCTCCTTTCGCCTATCGCGTATCGCTCATCGCTTATCGCCTATCGCGGAGCGCTTATCGCGGATGGCTCATCCCAGACTGTACTCGCGATGAGCGATAAGCGATAAGCGATATGCGATACGCGATATGCGATGCGCGATCAGCCTGTGACCGTCTCCCCTCCATCCACCGGGATGACCGCGCCGTTGATCCAGGTGACGGCGGGGTCGGCCAGGGCGACGAGCACGGCGGCGATGTCTTCGGGGGTGGTCAGCCGGCCGCTGGGGTTGCGCCGGATCGCCTCCTCGGCCCAGCGCTCGTAGCCGGGGATGATGCGCGAGGCGGGCGTGTCGGCGACGCCGGGCCGCAGGCAGTTGACGGCGATGCCCAGCGGTCCCACCTCCAGCGCGAGCTGGCGCGCATGGCTTTCCAGCGCAGCTTTGGCGGCCGAGACGGCGCCGTAGGGCACCACGGCGCGCTCGGCCCCGCTGCTGGAGAGGGCATAGACGCGGCTGCCGCGCCCCAGCAAACCGGCGCGCACCAGCTCCTGCACCCAATAGACCAGGCTGTGGGCCATCACGCGCAGGGTCATTTCCATGTCGTCCTCGCTGATCGCCTCTGCCGGATCGGCGGCGATGTAGGGGCGCAGCGCGCCAAAGGCCAGCGAATGGAGCAGAAAGTGAATGGGCTGGCCCTCCAGCATGGCGGCCATTTGCTCGATGGCCTGGGCGCGCTTTTTGGGATCGGCGGCGTTGATGTTGAAAAAGTGCGCCTGCCCGCCCGCTGCTTCGATGTCGGCGATGACCTGGCGGGCCTGCGGCAAAGTGGCCCGGCTGTCCAGATGGACGCCCAGGATGTTCATGCCGGCGCGGGCAAAGGCGCGGGCGGCGGCGGCGCCAAAGCCGCTGGAAGCGCCCAGGATGAGGGCCCAGCGGCCCTGCAGGTCGGCTCTACTCACAATCCCTCCTCAGACTTTTGAATTGGAACGGGCGGTCCCCGTTCCTCTATCATAACACCGCATGTCGCGGAAAGCAACGCTGCGTCCAGGGGTCGGCACCGCGAAGGCTCGATTGCCAGGCGTTATGAAGAAACTCACCCCCTCACGCCAAAGCGGGGTCATTCTGCAGCGAAGGACGAGATCCCCTTCGGCTTTGCTCAGGGTTGCCTTGGCCGCTTTGGGGTCTTTGCTCCTCGGAATGAATTGACTGGCAAAGAAAAGGTTATTGTGGTATGATAGCCTTACTGGGGCCGGATTTGGCGCAGGCGCTCCTTGCGAGCATCGAGGGGGGTAGAGGGGGTTGTGGCGATGCTCGCAAAATGGAGCAGAAGACCCCCCACAGGTAGGGGGCAATGAGGAGGCAGACCCCAGAACTGGGGAGGGGAAGCGGCGTCTTTGCGAGCATGAGGCCCTTTTTGGGCCCTGTGGCGATGCTCGCAAAGCGCGATCTGGCCCGATACAGGGGGTGAAATGGCTGTAAAGAGCACGAAACAGCCGGTTTCAGGCCAATGTAGGCCCCAGACGGGGCAATTTACAGCGCAAAATATGCCCGGTGGAAGAGTGGAAAAGTCCCCAGAGCCCGACAGGGCATTGCGACCATCAGAACGTAACCCAGTAGGTCGAGCCACATGGACTGTGGAAAAGTCCCCAGAGCCCGACAGGGCATTGCGACCGTGCGAGACGACCTCCGCCGATAGCAAAGATCGCCGCGGTGGAAAAGTCCCCAGAGCCCGACAGGGCATTGCGACCGTTCTGCAGGCGGGTCACCAGGTCGGACTTCTTTCCGCTGTGGAAAAGTCCCCAGAGCCCGACAGGGCATTGCGACAGCTCATAGTCAATGAAGACTAAGTCGATTTCGCATTGTGGAAAAGTCCCCAGAGCCCGACAGGGCATTGCGACCTCGTACCGAACGACCTCGTTCTCCGCTGCAACAACAATCTGTGGAAAAGTCCCCAGAGCCCGACAGGGCATTGCGACCAAATGGGAGGAAGGTTCCTTGCCTTCAGAATACCGCCCGTGGAAAAGTCCCCAGAGCCCGACAGGGCATTGCGACCCGATTGCCCCCCATAGATAGGAAAGGGGACGTGCCGGTGGAAAAGTCCCCAGAGCCCGACAGGGCATTGCGACACAAAACGCGCCCCGCGCACCTGCTCGTTTTCGTCGCGGTGGAAAAGTCCCCAGAGCCCGACAGGGCATTGCGACAGTATGATGCTGATGCCGGCGTCGGCCAGGGCGCGGTTGTGGAAAAGTCCCCAGAGCCCGACAGGGCATTGCGACCCTCACCCGGCACCACGAGGATGGTGCCCTTCTCCTTGTGGAAAAGTCCCCAGAGCCCGACAGGGCATTGCGACGGGACGCCAAGAAGGTAGGCGGCCGCCCCCGCGGCCGTGTGGAAAAGTCCCCAGAGCCCGACAGGGCATTGCGACACCACCTGGGGAATGAGTGGCCTCTGTGGGTCTACCCAGGTGGAAAAGTCCCCAGAGCCCGACAGGGCATTGCGACGATGAGGAAAAGTACGGCGGCAACCGCGGCTACCACAACGACCGCGTGGAAAAGTCCCCAGAGCCCGACAGGGCATTGCGACGGGTAGATGTAGGAGAAGAGGTATTGAGAGGGATCCAAGTGGAAAAGTCCCCAGAGCCCGACAGGGCATTGCGACGCCCCCCGTAGACAGGAAGGGGACGCCACCATTCGGGCTGTGGAAAAGTCCCCAGAGCCCGACAGGGCATTGCGACACGGGAGGGGGTAGCCGAAGGCACTGCCTTCGCCTACCCCCACAGTAACTGCCCACCGCGCCGACTGAAGCACGACGAGGCACCGCCTCGCCTGTACGCCGCTTGAGCCTTGTCTACCCTCTGTCAACCCGATGCTGGCGTGGCGGGTGTTCTGCCCTCTCACC
>DAOTYD010000211.1:0-13549 GCA_034435295.1 Anaerolineae bacterium
TGCGCGCCGCCTATGTGTCAACCAACACCCGTCGCCAGGGGGCGGTCTACCAGCTCGACCTGCCGGCCAGGGCGCTGAAGAAGAACGTGCTCCTGGAAGGGCGCTACTGGGAGGAGGGGAACCTGTTCCGGGCGGAGCTGCTCGTCAGCAAGTTCGACATGGGCGGCTTTCTGCGCAGCCTGGGCGCCGACGGCCTGCGCCTGGCGGATGTGGAAGTGCTCGAGGTGGGCTGGTAGCTGGTAATGGGTGGTTGCTACTCACCCAACTCAGCACGACACGTCTCGATCACCTGGCGGTTCAACGGGACGCGCTCCAGGTAGGAGCGACGCAGCTCTTCGGTCTCGAGACGGCCGGCAAAATCCCGAACCGTTGCGCAGGCGTGGCGCAGCGCCTTCTGAGCCTCTTCCATCTGCCCCATAGCCCGAAGGATGTGATAGCAGGCCATACTGCCGGCGATCGTCTCCGTGCCGAACAGAGTTCTCCCCTGCTCAGGAAAGAGCATCCCCATCATCTCCGCAGCGCAGGCCTGGGCTGCTTCCAGGTCGCCTCGCTGCAAATGCAGCAGCCCCAGATCGGCCAGGGTGTCGAGGACCGTGATCGGTTGCCCGACCTCACGACGCGCGCGCAGCGCCTCTTCGAGCGCTTCGCGGCCCTCGTCCAGCCTGCCCTGCTTCACGTAGACTTGTCCCAGGCTTTGCAGGAGCCAGCCCATCGGCTCTGCGCTCATGGAGGGTCGGCCAATCTCGACCGCTTCGCGGGCCAGCGCCTCAGCCTCTTTCAGGTCGCCGCCTCCTCGCAGGATCACCTGGGCCATCCGCGCCCGGCTATACGTCCGCCCCCACGAATCCCTGAGCAGATGCTCGGAGATCTCCAGTGCGCGCTCGTAACACTGCTGCGCCCGCTCGTACTGGCCGACGCCGAGCCACGATTCGCCCATGCGCACCCACCCCTCGGCCTCGCCGAGTTTGTAGCCTATCTGCACCGCCAGGGCTATCCCCTGCTCGATATGCCGTTGGGCCTTTTCTGCCATGCCCAGCGTGTCATAGAGCGCGCCGAGGTTGCTCAGCACGAACGCTTCAGTGGCCCGGGCGCCATGGGCCTGCGCCAGAGCCAGGGAGTGCTGCCAGCAGTGCTCAGCCTGCGCCAGATCGTTCTCGTCATAAAGGATCCAACCGAGCGTCTGACAGGCGCCCGCCGCTTCGCGCCACCCCTCTTCACCCGCCTCGGCAACGACCTGCTGCAGCATGGCCTTGCCCTCCTCGTACTGGCTGCGGCCAAAGTAGAGATAGCCACGCCACTGCAGCGCCTTGAGCAGACCCATGTGATCGCCATGCTGGCGGGCCAGGGCAATAGCCTGCTCACACGGCAGCACAGGGTCACCCCCTCTTTCGGTGCGGCGGACGGCGGTGACCTGACAAAGCAGCGCCCTCACCTGGCGAGGCGGGTCCAGATCGGCGGCCAGGGCAAGCAGGGCGGAAGCCTCCTCCGGCAGGCGCGAGTATTCACCCGCTATCTCGAGCTGCTCGAAGCGGCTGCTGCGCAGGTCAAAGGCCAGTTCGGCATTCCCCAGGTTGTGTTGTTCGAGCAACTCGATCGCCCGGCTGTAGAGGGCCAGGGCCTGCTGCACCGCATACTGCTGCGTCGCCCGGCTGGCAGCAAGCTGAACATAGGCAAACTCTTTCTCGACGTTTTCGGCCTGGCGATAATGGTGGGCCAGCAGGCTGTACCAGCCCTCCAGTTCGGCGCTGTAGGCCGCCTCGATGTAATCGGCCACCCGCCCATGCAGCATGCGGCGGTTGGCAAAGGAGAGGGTGCTGTAGGCCACCTCTTGGGTCAGCGCATGGCGGAAGAGGTACTCGAGTTCCGGATGGCGCCGCTCCTGTTCGACCAGTTCCAGCCGCTCCAGACGGTCCAGGTCGCGCTGCAACAGCTCCTCGCGCAGCGCCTCGGGATAGATCGCCAGCAGCCAGCGGGCGCGGAAGAGCCGCCCGATGACGCTGGCGACGCGCACGGTCATCTGCTCGCTTTCGGCCAGTTGGTCGAGGCGGCTGGTGATGAGCGTCTCCAGCGAGGTGGGCACCTGGACCTGGGCCAGCGCCCTGGCGTCGCCGGGGTCGATCCCCTGCGCCTGGATCAGGTTGATGAACTCGTCGACAAAGAAGGGGTTGCCCTGGGCGCGCTCCTGCACCCGCGTCACCAGCTCCGGCGGCAGTTCATGGCCGGCCAGCTTGAGGCGGATCAGCTCGGCGCTTTCGGCGACGTCGAATGGCGCCAGCCGCAGCTCGACAAAGCGCGGCGGCGGCGCCGCCCACAGCGGCTCTTGCAGCTCGATCTCGGGCGGACGGTAGACGGTCAACAGCAGCACCGGCAAAGTGGCAACAAGCGGGGCGATGTAGTGCACCAGTTCCCGCGAGAGTTCATCCAGCCAGTGGGCATCCTCCACCACCAGCAGCAGCGGCATCTCCGCGGCCTGCTGAGCCAGCAGCTCAGCGACCAGATCGAAGAGACTCTGGCGACGCATGTTGGGATCAAGCCCCGCGGTCAGCTCGCTGTCGGCGATAGACAGGCCGAGTATGTCGCCCAGGAGGGGCAGGCGGGGCAGCAGCGCAGCGTCGATGCGGGCCAGCGTCTCCTGCGCCTGCGCGATCTGTTCCTCCCACGGCAGCAGTTCGGACACGCCCAACAATCCGCGCAGCAGCGGCTGCCAGCCCAGGTAGGGGGTGGTCGTCCCGTGGCTGACGCCGTGCCCGCCAAAGGCCACAAAACCCCGCGCCAGCGCCTGTCTGATCACCTCTGCGGCCAGGCGGCTCTTGCCCATGCCCGCCTCGGCGGTCAGGCCGACCGTATACCCGCGCCGGCTGTTGACCACGGCGGTCAGCAGCTCTTCCAGCCGGGCCAGCTCGGCGGCGCGGCCGACCATGGGCAGGGTGTAGCGCGGCTCCTCCAGCCGCAGCGGCGCGCCGACGCGACGGGCCGCTGTCCAGACGGCGACGGGCGCGGTCTTGCCCTTGACGCGCAGCGGCGGCTGAGGGTGGAACATACAGGCCTCGCCGGCAGCGCGGCAGGTGCTCTCGGCGACCAGCACCTGGCCCCAGGCGGCGGCCCCTTTCAGCCGCGCGGCCAGGTTGACCGCGTCGCCGATGGCGGCGTATTCCCGCCAGCCGGTCGAGCCGATGTTGCCGACAAAGACCCGTCCGCTGTTGATGCCGACGCGCTGGGCGATAAAGGCCAGTTCCTGCGGCGGCTCGAGCAACGCCAGCGCGCACAAGAGCGCCCGCTCCTCGTCGTCCTCGTGGGCCACCGGCGCGCCGAAAAAGATCAGCAACTCGCTGCCCTTGTCGCCCACCATCACCTGGCGCAGATAGCCGCCAAAGCGGTTGACCGTGTCGATGGCCCAGCAGACATAAGCCTGCAACTGCGCCGGAGCCTGGGGCTGGTCATAGTCGATGCCGTCGAAACCCACAAAGATCACCGTCACCTGGCGGTGCTCGTTGACAAAGGTGTCGCCACCAGCAACGAGCCGCTCATAGATGGCGTGGGGCAGGAAGGGGCGCAGGGCCTCTGCCGCCAACGACGGATCGGGCGTCGGCGGCAGAGGAGCAACCGGCGCCGGGGCGATCTCGCGTCGCAGTCCCTGCAGCAGGGCGTAGCCCTCGGCCCCGGGCTGCATCTCGACCAGCCCGGCAGGCAGGCGGGCCAGCAGGCTGGGATGGAGGGCGATTTCGCCGCTGGCGACCCGGCTTTGGGCGGCGCCGGCGTCGAGCAGCGGCGCGCCGGCAAAGACAAACTCGGTCCGCCGCTCGCTGCCGACGACGACCTGCAACACCGGTCCGGCGGCAAGGCCAAACTTGAAGCGCAGACTGAAATCGCCGGCCCGAGTGGAAAAAGAGAGATGTTCGAGGACGTAGCGGCGCAGGTCCAGCGCGCACGCCGCCGCACGGGCTTCAGCCGCCTCGCCGTAAAAGAGCGCCGTGATCGAGTCGCCGGCGAATTTGCCGACGAAACCGCCCCAGCGGTGGACCAGATCCGACAGCGGGTCGAAGGTCGCGTTCAGAGCGCGCGTCAGTTCCTCTGTGCCCTGGCGGCCGAACTGACCGAGCGCTTCGGCCAGGGGGGTAAAGCCGGCAATGTCGGCATAGAGGACAACGCACTCCTGGCGCTCGCTCCAGCCCAGCAGTGACCGCCGGGGGGCTTCCAGCAGGCGAGCCGCCAGCGGGCGCGGCAGGTAGCTGCTGAGGATGGCGATCAGGTTATCCATGCTTCAGGTAACCGCTCCCTCTCTGCCATTGCGAGCCGCCCCGAGCGCAGCAGGCGCAAAGGGCGGCGAAGCCATCCCGAGAGAGCATCGCGGAGATTGCTTCGGGCGCTTTCTCGCAATGACAGACGAGAGATCAGGTTGGGCAGTCAGGGCAACACAAAGCTGACCGCAGCAGAGAACTAGTCCTCGCGCTCGTACTTGAACGAGACCTTGACCTTTGTTCGATACGTTCTCACCTTGCCGTCCTCGATCTGCAGGTCCATCGCCACGACCTCGGCGATGCGCAGATCGCGCAGCGTTTGCGCCGCCGTCTCCACCGCCGCCGCGGCGGCCTTTTCCCACGACTCGGTGCTGGTACCCACCAGTTCGATCACCTTGTAGACACTGTCCATTTTTGCCCTCCTTCCCTGCATTGAAAACAGCGCCAGGCGCCCGCTTCTAGACCGGCGCCAGCGTCCCGCTAAAGATCAGCCACGCCAGGACTGTCTTGGCCGTCAGGCTCAGCACGATATAGACCCGCTCGCCAAACAAATAGTCCTTCCACGGCCCCACCTTCTTGTACTGCAGCAGCATGTTCACTGCGAACAGGTTGAAAAAGACAAAGATCGTGGGGATGATCGCATAGACAAAGGCCGGTGGCCTTGCCCCCGCCGACGACAGCGCGCCCAGGAAGTACAGCATGATCACGATCCAGGGGATGATCCCCGCCACACAGCCAAAGATGTAAGCAGTCCAGTCCGTCTTGGGTGTGGTCTGGTTGTGCAGCTCCATCAACAAGCCGAACAGGTTCATCATGGCGTTGAGGCCAAAGATCAGGATCAGGGCGCCCAGGTCATACAAGCCGACCAGCATGCCGATGAGCACGATCATCAGCGACGAACTCAGCGCATACTCGTAGAACCGCGCCGGGTTCATGCCGCGCGTCAGGTTCTTGACGTACCAGCGGTAGCCGAAGGTCGCCAGGATCAGGTGCGCCACGGCGGAGATCAGCAGAAACATCGCCACCGCCGGCCCAAAGCGCAGCTCATAGGCCAGTTGAGGGTTGGGGGTCAGGCTGAAGGTGCTCAGGTCGAAGCGCAGATAGTTGGTGTAAATGGGATAGGTCTTGTCGTTGCTCAACACGATCATCAGGATGCCCTGCAAGAGATGCAGTCCACCCATGATCGCGTTGAAACGCCGCAGGCCCAGGAACTTGTGCTCTTTGTTCGCCTGCTCCTTGGGGGGCACTTGCGGGGGCGGTGCCTTTTGTTCCCTTTGCGGTGTTTTTCTTTGCTTTCTTCGTGACATGCTCTAGCTCCTTTTGATCTTTTGATGTAACTGCCCGGCAGGTGAGCCGATGGAACGCCGACACCCGCCGATGCGCGCTGATTGACGCTGATTCTCCACGCCCGACCCCTGTATGAGAGCACGCGCTATGGCGTCGGGTTGAAATAATTGTAGGTTGCCGTGGCCACCTCAGCAATGAAAGGGTTGGAAACATTCCAGTCGAGCCACTGCGGACTGTACAGAAACACAACCAGCACGAAATCGCCGTTGGGGCTAAAGACCACCCCGCCGTCGGCGTGGGTTTCGGGAGAGATGCTCAGTTTGTGAGCGACCTCCATCGCTGGCGGCAGGCCCAGTTCGATGAAACTGTCGGTGCGGTGGCCGGCCAGGATGTCCACTATTTGCTGGCACTCGTGCGCGCTGAAAGCGCCCGGATAAGCAACCGGCAGCGCGCCTCCTCCACGGCTGCACTGATAGACCATCTCCAACAACAGGCCCATGTCCTGCGCCGTGGTCTGCATGCGCGGGTCCGGCTGCGTGCTCACATCGGCGCGCGAATTGGCCGGTGTGACGATGGCAGGCGGCACGATGACGTCGTCATAGGGCGTCGCCATGAACGTGTTGACCAGTCCCAGGTAGTGCATCGCCGCGTTCAGGTTCTCCACGCCCTGAAAGAGATCGCCGCCGCCGACCACGTCCTGCAAGAGCTGATTGGCCGCCGCACGGTCACCCTGAGTCAGCGTCTGGGTCAGCAGAGTCATCTGCTCGACCGTCGGCGACTGCTCCAGGGCGCGGAACGTCTCCAGCGCCACCGCCAGTTGGAGCATGTCGTTGCCGGAATAGGCGACATCGCCGTTGATGGACAGTTCGGCCCCTGTCTGCAAGTCCTTGACAAAGACGGCGGCAATGCCGTTGAAATCGGCCAGGCGGACGTCGAGCACCTCTCCGAGCTGGGCGATGTTCAGCGGCGGCGCCTCTTGCACGCGGATGACCAGCGCGACGCGCCGCCCGGCGGCCGAGACGAGCGCCTGGGCAACCTGCACATGCGAGGCGGCGCGATCCATCTCATAGCCCGCCCGCCCGGCGCGGAAGGCCAGCGCGTCGGGCAGCGCCACCGGAGGAGAGGGTGGGCGGTCATACTGCTGCGCGATGCGCTGCAGAAAGCCGTCCAGCCGTTCGGCGGAAAACGTGACCGTGGGCGTGACGTTGACCGGCGCGGTGGGGCGACGCAACAGGTAGGTCATAAAACCGTCAAAGCTGCGGCGGCCGGCGATGGCCGCCTCGATGGCGGCCCGCGTCGCCTCCGGGTCGAACTGCAGGCCGACGCTCTCCGGCGTCAGTTCGATCATTTGCTCCTGATAATAGAGCTGCACCGGCTGGGCATAGACGCCCTCCAGCGTCGCAATGGCCCGCTCCACCGTCATGCCGCTCACATCCAGCCCGGCGACCGAGGTGCCTGCCGGCAGCACGCGGAGACTGGCGCGGTAGCCGAAAATCTGTTGGACGAAAAGAGCCAACAGGATCCCCGCCACAATCAGGGCGATCAGAATGCCCCACGCGCTGCGTCTCTGCACGAGCTACCTCCCATCTCCTGCTGGGCAACATTATAGCACATGCGGGGGGAATCTCCAACACGCGGGGGACGCAGAGGCGGGCGAGGACGCCCGCGATCCCAGCCCTGGGAGCGCGGACGTCTCGTCCGCGCTGCTTCGAACACCGATACCTCTCAGACTTGACGCCCCTCCGCTTATGGGGTATGATATTCGCAGAGAGCTGAGGGGGGAGACATGAAAGAGCTAAACCATCCCAAAGAACGCTGGGTGTTGATCGGCGTGCTGTTCGTCTTTGTGCTCGTCGCCGGCGCCGTCGGCTGGAGCTTTTGGCGGCAGATCGACCGCCTGCGCGAGCTGCGCATGGCCGAGCAGGAACTTGTCCCCCTCGTCAACAGCGCCAAAGCGCGTAACCAGGAACTGCGTGACACGCTGGCCCACGTCTCCTCGCCAGACTATGCGGAAGAATGGGCCCGTACCTACGCCGGCATGGCTCGCCCCGGCGAGGTCCGCGTGGTGGTCAACCTGCCCGAAGAGCCAGCCACGGCAGCCGCCCCCCAAGGCCAGGAAACGCTCTCCCTCTGGCAGCAGATCTGGCTGTGGCTGAGCGGCGAACGTTGACCGTCCTCACGGTTCGCGCTGTGCGCCTGTGGCCCACCGCCCTCCGTTGACCTCGATCCTCCACCGAGAAAGGGGAAGCATGCCAGCCCTCTACGTAGCCCTTGACCTGGAAACCACCGGCCTGGACGCGGAGCGCGACGCCGTCATCGAGATCGGCGCCTGCAAGTTCCAGGGCGACAAGGAGCTGGAGACGTTCCAGACCTTTGTCAATCCCGGCCGACCCATTCCCGCCGAGATCACCATTCTCACCGGCATCCGCGACGAGGACGTGGCTGAGGCGCCGAGCCTGCAGGCCGTGCTGCCGGCGCTGCAAGATTTCGTCGGCGACCTGCCGATCGTCAACCACAACGTCGGCTTTGACCTGTCCTTTCTGCGGCGCTGGGGGGTCCTGACCCGCAACCACACCATCGACACGTTCAAGCTGGCGGTCATCCTCGTTCCCGAAGCGCCGCGCTATAGCCTGATCCAGCTCCTGGAACAGATCGGCTACTCCTCAGACGAACACAGCCACCGGGCGGTAGGAGACGCGCGGGCGGCTTATCATCTCTTCCTGTACCTGCTGGAGCGGGCGCGGGCGCTGCCGGCGCCTCTGCTGGAAGAGCTGGTGCGCCTGGGCATCCGCGCGGCCTGGCCCCTCAGCGCCTTTTTCAAGCAGGCGCTGCAAGAAGCGGCGCAGGCCGCCTTCAGCGGGCCGCCGCCAGCCAGAGCGCCGGCAGAAGCGCCCCCGCTCTTTGCCGTCCCTCCCACCGCCGAGCCGCTGGAGCCAGCCGAGACGCGCCAGCCGCTGAACGTGGAGGCACTCTGCCGCCTGCTGGAAGACGGCGGCGACGTGGCCCGCCGCTTCCCCGGCTATGAGCAGCGCCCTCAGCAGATCGAGATGCTGCGCGCTGTCGCCGAGGCCTTCAACCACGGCACCCACCTGCTGGTCGAGGCCCCAACCGGCGTCGGCAAATCGCTCGCCTACCTCATCCCTGCCGTCCATTGGGCTGTCCAGAACAACGAGCGGGTGGTCATTTCGACCAACACGATCAACCTGCAGGAGCAGTTGTACCGCAAGGACCTGCCTGACCTGGCGCACGCCCTGCCGCTGGCCTTTCGTGCGGCTGTGCTCAAGGGCCGCTCTCACTACCTCTGCCGCGCCCGCCTGGAAGCGCTGCGCCGCCTCGGCCCCTCGTCGGTCGAAGAGATGGACATGCTCGCCCGCGTCCTGGTCTGGCTGCAGAGCACCGCCGACGGCGACGGCGATGTGCTCTTTATGCCCACGGCGCAGGAGCAGGCCATCTGGCGCGACCTCTCGGCCGAGCACGAGGGCTGCGAACCGGACCGCTGCCGCGCCTTCAACGGCTGCTTTTTCTACCGCGCCCGCCGCGCCGCCGAAGCCGCCCACCTGGTCATCGTCAACCACGCCCTGCTCCTGGCCGACGTGGCGGTGCAGAACCGCGCCATCCCCGACTACCGCTTCCTGATCGTCGACGAGGCCCATCACCTGGAGGACGCCACCACGCGCGGCCTCTCGTTCGAGACCGACCTGCCCTCCATCCGCCGCCTGCTGGAAGAGATCGGCCGCGAGCGCCCCGCCGCGCCCCCCAGCGGCCTGCTGGGCGAGGCCGTCCAGGCCTGCCGCTCGCTGCGGCTCGACCCGGCGATATCGGCCCGCATCGGCGAACTGGCCGCCCAGGCCGCCCGCACCGTCGAGCGCGCCAGCGCTGCCCTGGAGACGTTCTTCGAGCGGCTGGAGGCTTTCGTCGCCGACGAGCAGGACGAGGGCAGCCCCTCGATCTATGCCTGCCGCCTCCGCGTCACCCCCGCCCAGCGCGTCCAGCCGTCGTGGGACCTGACCGAAATTGCCTGGGACGAAGCATATGCCGCGCTGCAGGCGCTGGTCGGAAAGCTGGAACGGCTGGCAAGCGGGATAGGCGACCTGGTGGCGATGGGGCTGAAGGAGGCGGAAGACCTGTTGGGCGAGATGGTCGGCCTGGTGCGACGGTTGGCCGAGACGACGCAGCGCCTGAACGGCTTTGTCAGCTCCCCCGACGAGCAGACCATCTACTGGGCCGAGATCGGGCCGGGGCAGACGCCCCTCTCCATTCACGCCGCGCCGCTCCACGTCGGCCCTCTGGTCGAAGAGCATCTCTTCCACAAAAAAGAGGTGGTCATCCTCACCTCGGCCACGCTGCGCACCGACGGCAGCTTTGACTATGTGCGCCAGCGGCTGCACGCCTGGGACGCCGAGGAGCTGGCCGTCGACTCGCCCTTCGACTATGCCTCCTCCACCCTCGTCTACATCGTCGACGACATCCCCGAGACTGGCCAGCCGGGCTACCAGCGGGCCATCGAACAGGGCATGGCCGAGCTCTTCAAGGCAACCGGCGGGCGGGCGCTGGCCCTCTTTACCTCGTACAGCCAGTTGCGGAGCACCGCCCGCGCCCTCCACGCCCCCCTCAGCCAGTGTGATATCTCCCTCCTCAGCCAGGGCCAGGGCCTTTCGCGCAACCAACTGCTGGAGAACTTTCGCAACGGCGGACGGGCGGTGCTGCTGGGCACGCGCAGCTTCTGGGAGGGCATCGACGTGCCCGGCGAGGCGCTGAGCTGCCTGGCCATCGCCAAGCTGCCCTTCGACGTCCCCTCCGACCCTGTCTTTGCCGCGCGGGCCGAGACGTTCGACGACCCCTTCCTGGAGTATGCCGTGCCGGAGGCCGTGCTGCGCTTTCTGCAGGGCTTTGGCCGCCTCATCCGCACCCGCACCGACCGCGGTATCGTTGTCGTCTTTGACCGGCGGCTGATCAGCAAAGCCTATGGCCGTGTCTTTATCGACTCCCTGCCCGGCCCCACCGTCCGCCGTGGGCCGCTGACGATGCTGCCCCGTGCAGCGCGAGAGTGGCTGGAAAGAACATAGGAGGTATCCCATTCCCCGTCTGACAGAACCAACCGCCCCGCCTCAGGAACGCGCGATCCTGGTGGGCGTCCAGTGGAAAGGCCCCAAAGCCCTGCCGGACGAAAGCTGGCCGCTGGAGGCCTCGCTCGACGAGCTGGCCCAACTGGCGCGCACCGCCGGCATCGAAGTGGTCGGCAGGCTGACCCAGCAACTGGAGCAGCCCAACCCGGCCACCTTCATCGGCGCGGGCAAGGTCGAAGAGCTGGTCGAGCTGGCAGAAGAACTCGCCGCTGACGTGGTCATTTTCGACGACGAGCTCTCGCCGCGCCACCAGCGCGAGCTGGAAAAGGCGCTGGGGGAAGAGCGCAAGGTGCTCGACCGCACGGCGCTGATCCTGGACATTTTCGCCCAGCACGCCCAGACGCGGGAGGGGGCGCTGCAGGTGGAACTGGCCCAGTACGAGTACCGCCTGCCCCGCCTGACGCGGGCCTGGACGCACCTGGCGCGCCAGGCCGGCGGACGCGCTGGCGGCGCCACCGGCGGCGTCGGCCTGCGCGGCCCCGGCGAGACGCAGTTGGAAACTGACCGGCGGGTCATCGGCCAGCGCATCGCCGCGCTCAAGCGCGAACTGGAAAGCGTCCGCGCCCACCGCAGCCGTCACCGCGCCCGCCGCCGCAAAGAAGGCATCGCCGTTGTCTCCATCGTCGGCTACACCAACGCCGGCAAGTCGACCCTGCTCAACGCCCTCTCCGGCGCCGATGTGCTGATCGAGGACAAACTCTTTGCCACCCTCGACCCGACCACCCGCCGCGTCGAACTGCCCGGCGGCCGCGTGATCCTGCTCACCGACACGGTTGGCTTTATCCAAAAGCTGCCTACCCAGCTCGTCGCCGCCTTCCGCGCCACGCTGGAAGAGACGGCCGAGGCCGACCTGCTGCTCCACGTCCTCGACATCACCCATCCGCAGGCGCTGGGCCAGGCCCGCGCTGTGCTGGAAACGCTGGAAGAGATCGGCGCTGCCGGCAAGCCGATGGTCACGGCGCTGAACAAAGTCGACCGTCTGGAGAACCCCCAGCAGGCGCTGGAAAAGATGCGCGACCTGCCCGCCTGCGTGCCGATCTCGGCCCTGAGCGGGTATGGGCTGGACAGGTTGCTGCAGGCCATCGAAAGCGCGCTGGAAGCCGAACTGGTGCCGGTCGAGATCACCCTGCCCTTCAGCCGGGGCGACCTGGTGCAGATGATCCGCGAGCAGGGCGTGATCGAGCGCGAGGACTATCGAGAGAACGGCGTGCGCATCCTCGCCCGCGTCCCCTCCCGCCTGCGCGGCCTGCTGACGCCGGACGACGAGCGGCCTGCAATGCGCCAATAGCGATATGCGACCCGCGATACCCAACACGTCGCCGCTTGCCCTGCTCGCTCTGTGCGCCCTGGTCGCGCTGACCGCGTGCAGCGGCGGGACGCCCATGGCAACGCCCACGGCCACCGTGCCTCCGCCGCCGCCGACGGCCACCCCTACGCCGTTGCCGACGCCCACCCCTACGCCGCTGCCGCCGGTGACGCTGACCATCCGCTGGTCGTCGCTCTATTCGGCGCTGGAGGCGGTGATCGTGCGGGCCGAACTGCCCGGCCTGGCGGAGCGCGACCCGCAGGCAACGGTCTTTGCCCGCGTCATCGACCCTCTGCAGCAAGTCTGGTGGGAAGCGGCGATGGCGCCGACGGGCAGCGGCAGCTATAGCGCGGTCAGCCCGCTCCACCTGCCGCTCGACCCCCCGCCGGGCGACTGGCGGCTGACGGTTTTTGTCTACGCCAGAGTGCCGGTCAACGGCGCGCGCACGATCCTCTTCCGGCCGCGCCAGCCCCCCCTGTGGGAACTGGGCGAGAGCGTGCCAGCAGGGGTAGAGCTCCACGTCCCCTACGCCTTTTCCAACACCGCTGCCGACGGCGACGCCGTGGCCGGGCGGCGTCTATGGAGCGGGCAAGGCGGCGAGGTGGGCCTGTGGTGGGCACCCGGCCCCGCCGAGCCGTTCACCCAGGATGTGGCCCAGATGCTGGTCGAGGCGACGTATGCAGAAGGCATCGCCGTGGAAGTGCAGCGCGTCGAGGCCCTGGAGTGGGCCGGGCGGCCGGCCTTTCGCTTCATCGAGCGCTGGCCCGAGGGAGAGGGGGAGGCGCTGGCCGTGCAGGGGGCAAACCGCTGGCTCTATGTGCTGCGCGTGCGCGCGCTGAACCGCCAGCCCATCCCGCCGCTGCTGTGGGACATCCAGGCCAGTTTCCGGCTGCAATAGGGGCTATTCCTGCCCGGGCGTTCGAAGCCGTTACAGCAGAAGAATGGAATGCCTCGCCTGCCCTGCTCCCGCCGGGTCTGTGACCCGGCGGGCCCCCGGATGTCATCCTGACCCTGAACGGAGTGAGGGGGAAGGATCTCGTTGCGACACGGATTACGCCCCGCTCCCGCCGGGTCCGTGACCGGCACGGTTCGCAGGACAACTCAGGATGGTCAAAGGCGAACTCCTTCCATAACATAACGGGTGACTTCGCTTACGCTCATCCACTCAATGCCCATCCGCTCCAGCGTGCGCCCGCGCTGCCAGTAATCGGTGCGCTGGATGATGCAGGCCAGGCGGATAATGCTATCCATACCCCGTACGGAAACGCCGTACCGTTCCCCCAGGGCCGCAATGGGCACCAGACTGGCGGGGACGTCCTCAGTGATATAGCGATGGTTCAAGGTGGGGGGCGCCTTGATGCCATAGTAACCGGGCTGATTATGGATGGCTTCGTAGAGGTCGGCGCCGGTGGCATCGTAGGCCATCTTCAGCCAATCCAGCGCGGTGCGGGCCCGGATGCCCAGCGCGGCCGCCACCGTCACCCGCTCCCGGTCCAGCACTTCCAGCACCCGTGCCACCGACGGGGTGACGCCCTCTATGTAGAACTGAAAGTCGCCGCGGGTGGCCTCAATGCGTCCGGCGTTGAGGATGG
>DAOTYD010000212.1:0-11572 GCA_034435295.1 Anaerolineae bacterium
GGCTTCGCTCGCCGCCTTCGGCGGCTCGCTCAGAATGACAGGTTGGGAAACGCGAGTGTAAACCGGATTCGACTGGAAAACGAGCCATCTCCCCTTCTCGCGCAAAAAAGTGACGGACACCCAATCGCGCCTCCGTTCGTGCCAATTCGTGGGGAATATGGTATACTGAAAGCGGTTAACAACTGGCAGGAGGTGCGCTATGAACCCCAGAGCTGGATTGTTCAGGCTGCTGGCGGACTTGCTCACCGTAAGCAGGGTGCTGCTGGCCTTCCTGCTGGCGGTTATCGGTTGGGCGCGGGGCGCTGAGGGCCTGCCCCTGGCCGTCGCTGTCCTTCTGATCTCCTGGTTCACCGACCTGGTCGACGGTCCTCTGGCCCGCTGTGCCCATAGTCCCTCTCCAGACTGGATAGGCCAGCATGACGCCGAGGCTGACCTGGCCACCTCGCTGGGGGTTGCTGCCTACCTGGCTTTCAGCGGCTACCTGCCATCCTGGCTGGCCGTGGCGCTGGTCGTCCTCATCCTGGGGGTCTGGTTCCTGCACTCGCATCAACTGGCCTGGCCCCTCTACGCTGTCCCCTATGCCATCCTGGCGGTGGTGGCCTTTGGCGCAGCCCCCGTCTGGGGGCGGATCATGGTGGGCTATCTGTTCGGCACGCTGGTGTTGCGCTACCGGCGGCTGGCGACCGAGTTCCTGCCCGAGTTCTTCCAGGCTGTCGCCACGTTGCGGGGCAAAAGACCGCCGGGTTCTTGACCCCGGCGGTCGCTTATGACAGGCGCTCGAATGGCAGAGGCGTGGCCAGGAGGCGCTGCCGGAAGCGCTCCTGAGCAGCGAGAAACGCCTGCGCCTGCGGGGAGAGCGCGGGGATGTCCCGCCGCCGCTGCGCCCACACCTGACGCGCCTCCGCCAGCAGCGCCGTCTCATCCACGCTCACCAGCCGACCCTCCTCCACCACCACCCGTCCATCCACCAGCACTGTCCGTACCGACGAACCGGTCTCGGCATAGACCAGATGCTGCGCGGGGTCGTTGAGCGGCGTAAAGGCCGGCGTGGTCATGTCCAACAGCACCAGGTCGGCCAGCGCGCCGGGGCGAATGGTCCCCAGGCTGCCGGCCAGCCCCAGCACCCGCGCCCCCTCCTCCGTCGCCATGCGCAGCACCTGTCGCGCCTTCAGCCAGCGCTGATGGCGAGGGTCGCGCACCGTGTGCATCAGCCCGGCCACCTTCAGCACGTCGAACATCACCTGGTTATCGTTGCTGGCCGCCCCGTCGCAGGCCAGCGCCACATGCACGCCCCGTTCCCTCATCTCGATCACCGGCGCAACGCCGCTGCCCAGTTTCAGGTTGCAGACCGGGTTATGGCACACCGTGGCGCCGGAGGCCGCCAGCAGGTCCATGTCGTGGTCGTCCACCCAGACGCAGTGAGCCAGCGAAGTGCGCTCGCCCAACAGCCCCAGCGCGTTCAGGTGGCTCAGCGCCGAATGGCCAAAGAGCTGCCGACAACTGACCGCCTGGAAGCGGGTTTCCTCGGCGTGCATATGATAGCCGCCGTCGTACCGTTGGGCGATCTCCATCGCCCCGGTCATCAGCCGGTCGGAACACCACTGTGCCCCCGACGGGCCGGCCATACACAACAGACGTCCACCCTCGGCGCGATGCCAGCGCTGGAAAAAGCCCTCCAACACCCGCAGGTACTCTTCGGCGTGGGTCGGCGACGCCGCGCTGACGGCGATTTGGCCCTCCAGTTCGGGGTTCTGCTCCAGGATCAGCCGACTGACGCGGTGGTCATCCTCCACCAGCGGCGCGACGGCGGCGCGGATGCCCACATCGCGGTAGGCGCTCATCACCGCATCCAGCGCGGGCTCGCTCATCGCCCCATTGACCCAGAAATGGTCTACCACCGCTGTCGTGCCGGTCTTGAGCATCTCGATGCTGCCGACCATGGCCGCCAGGTAGATCTCCCGTTCGCTGAAGGCGAAGGGCGACCCGAACAGGTCCGCCAGCCACAGTTCCAGCGGCAGTGCCTCGACCCGCCCCTTGAGGAAATTCTCCGGCGAGTGGGTGTGGGCGTTGATCAGGCCGGGGATGAGCAGGCGACCCCGGCCGTTGATCCGCTTCGTGGCCGGGCCGGGCGTCACCGGCGCAGCGGTGACGCGGGCGATCCGCTGACCCTCGATCACCACATTCTGCTCCTCCAGCACCTCCTCCTGATCGGGGCTCAGCAGAGCGACGTTCTCGATCAATACATCCATTTGCCGGTCACTTTCTAACCTGCGGGAGGGTGGTTCGTAACTCAAAAGACCTCCGCGGCCATCGGCAGCGCGGAGGTCTGATGATTTATGCGGAGACCATCACGAAATGATGCCGTGCGTCGCCAGGCCGTACCGCTCGATCACCGGTGTCAACACGCGCAGGAGGACGGGGGCGATGACGACGGTGACGATCATGTTGCCAACCCACCAGGCCAGCACTCCCGGCCAGAATGCGTCGGGCGGCACCAGGTTGCCCAGGTAGAGGATCGTGATCCCGTACAAGGCCCCACACCCATTGGCCAGAATGACGGCAAAGACCAGGAAGAACAGAAAGCCCTTGAGCGTGTAGACATCGCGGCCCAGCGGGTGGAGGCCGAAGCGAGGGGCCAGCAGGCGGTAGGCCAGCAGCGGGATGCCGAACTGGATCCAGTCCACGAAGCCGAAGGGGATTGCCAGCAACAGCGGCGTGCCGGACAGGATGCCCGCGCCGACGAACGTGCCGATGAAGCCGATCAACAATCCCCAGCCGCCGAACCAGATGGCGAAGGGGATGCCAAAGCCAATCGCCACAAAAAGCGACGAGACGCCGACGATGCCCACCGGCAGGGCGATCACACCCAACCAGGAGAGGATCGTGTACACGCCAGCGGCGACGGCGTAGGTCACCAGGCTGACCACGGCGATCGGCGGGTTCGGATTCCAGCGCAGGCCATACGGTGCACGTTCAGACATGGTATGCCTCCTCAATTAGCAGCTATGTCAACCAACCATAGTTGGTCAGGCCAAATCGCTCGACAACCGGGCCCAGCACGCGCAGCAGGATCGGCGCGATCACGGTGACGACGATCACATTGCCCAACCAGAAACCGGAAAACGTGAGCGGGATCGCTTCGGGCGGGACAAAGCCGACAGTGTACAACAGCCAGGTGCCGTAGATGCCGCCGAGGATGTGCGGCAGATTGGCCGCGACGATGAAGAAGAAAATGAACCCCTTGGGCGTAAACACATCCCTGCCGATGGGGTCCACACCGAAACGGGGGGCCAGCCCACGGTACAGCAGCAGCAGGCTGCCATACAGGATCACGTCCCCCACGCCGAACGCCAGGGCGACCGGGATCGGCAGGCCGGTCAGGATCCCCGCGCCGACGGCCGTGCCGATAAAGCCCATCACCAGCCCCCATCCCCCGAACCACATGGCAAAGGGGACGCCGAAGCCGACGGCGATGAAGAGGGCCGAGACGCCGGCCACTCCCACCGGCAGGCCGATGACCCCGACCCAGGCCAGGATCGTGTAGATGCCGGTGGCCAGCGCATAGGCCACCAGTTGCGGAACCGTCACCGGCGGGTTGGGGTTCCACTTGAGTCCATACTGCATTTGTGCTTTAGAGGGCATGTTTTCCTCCTTTCAAGGCTTGGAGCCACTCTGCTTTGTTTAACAACAGAGGAAAAGTTTCGTTGCGCTCGCGCATCGCCAGACTCAACGAGATGGCCTGTGGCGCACACAGGCGCGTCGTGCGGACCAGTTCCGGCTGGCTGAACAGCTCGCGTGGGCTGCCGGAGAACACATCCCGCCCGTCCAGCAGCACCACCGCCCGCTGACAATAGTTCGCCACCAGCGTCATGTCGTGGGTGATGATCAGCACCGTGTTCCCCTGAGCGTGCAGCTCTTCCAACAGCTCCATAATCCCGCTGACCATGCGGTAGTCCTGGCCGGTGGTTGGCTCATCCACGATGATGATCTCCGGCCGCATCGCCAGGATCGCGGCCACCGCCAGGCGCTGTCGCTGCCCCTTGCCCAGGAACAGCGGGTCTTCATCGGCCTTGTCGCTCAGGCCGACCGCCTGCAGGGCCTGTTGGACTCGTTCTGCCAGTTCATCCGCCGGCACCTGCAGGTTCTTCAGGCCGTAGGCTACCTCGTCCCATACCCGACGGGTAAAGATCTGATGGTCGGGGTTCTGGAAGACATATCCCACGTGGCGCGGCAACTGGCTGCGCACCGCACGACGCGAGATGTCCTGCCCCAGCACGCGCACGCTCCCGCCCGTGGGCCTGTAGATGCCGTTGAGGATCTTGGCCACGGTGGTCTTGCCGCTCCCGTTGGCGCCCAACAACGCCAGCACCTCGCCCCGGTACAGGTCAAAGTTGACGCCGTGCAGGGCCTGCGTGCCGTCCTCATAGACATAGCGCAGGTCACGCACCTCCACCAACGCCTCCCCCGCCGGCGCGGCATCCTGCGGCTGCCACGAGGCGTCCAGCTCGGATGGGAAACAGGCCAGCGCTTCCTCGATACTGATCGGCAAGCCATCGCCCAGGCGGATGCCCGCGCTGTCGGCGATCTCGGAGATCTCGAACCTGTAGATGCCGCAGTCGCTCAGCAGGTCCGCCTGCCGGTAGAAATCGTCGGCCCGCTCGACCATGCGCACCCGACCCTCGTCAATCAGGGCGATCCGATCGCAGAAACGGCGCAGGATCTCCGGGTCCTGCTCGACCAATACGACGGTCATGTTGTGCCGTTCGTGGAGCATGCGCACCGTCTCGATCACCTCGCTCTTCCCTTGCGGGTCCAGATCGCTGGTTGGCTCGTCGAGCACCAGCAACTCGGGGCGCATTGCCAGGAAGGCAGCGATCGCCACGCGCTGCTTCTGTCCGCCTGACAGGTCATTGGGATGGATATACGCCGCCTCGTCCGCCAGGTCGCCCAGGCCGACCATCGCCAGCGCCTGGCGCACGCGCTCCTCGATCTCCCCCGTCGGCAGGCCCAATAGCTGCAGGCCGAAAGCGATCTCGTGCAACAGGCTCATCCGGAGGAACTGCGTTTCCGGATCCTGGAGCACCATCCCCCCCTTGGGCGCGACGATCCCCTTGCCCAGCAAGGCGCCCAGCGGGCGACCGTCCACGACCTGGCCGTCGCCATCCACGCCGGTAACCAGCTCGTCGTCTACCCACACGCTGCCCTTGAGGTGATGATTGTAGGCCCTGTACGGGATCTTCAAGCCGTGGGGGATGATGCCCATGATCGCCTTGCAGGTGGTCGTCTTGCCGGCGCCGCTGGGGCCGGTGATGCCGAAGAACTCTCCCCTTTCGATCTCCAGGTCGATTCCCTGCAATGCCCAGGGATTCTCGGCCAGGTCGCCAAAGCTGGGATAGCGCCAGTGAAACCCCTCCACCCGCACCATGGCGCTCACAGCAGCACCCCCGCCTGTTGGGTAAAGTTGAGTTGGAAGACGAGGACCAGGATCACGAACAGCGCACAGACCCCCAGGACCACGCCGTCCACCCAGCCGAAGGAGTGAACCTCGTGAAACTCGGTGGGATTGCGCGTCTGCATCGAGAAGCCACGGAGCAGCACGGCGTCGCCGACCTCACTGGAGCGGCGAAGCATCGTGGCCGTGAGCGGGACGGCGAGGTAGGCCAGGTCCGCAATGAGCTGGAGGAAGTTTTTCTTGCGCAGGGAGACGCCACGGGCGATCTGCGCCTGGCGAATGGTCGTATAGTCGGTGAGGGCCATGCTCAGGCTGCGCAGCATCGTGGAGAGGAAAAAGATCGCCACATACGGGATACGCAACTGCCGCATCGCCCCGGTCATCTCGATGTCGCGGCTGGTCATCACCAACAGCAAAGAGACAAAGATCATCGCCCCGTAGCCGATCGCCTTGGTCGCGGCGACAACCAGGTTGCGCTGCGAGATGATGATGGCCAGGGGGTGGAAGAAATCGAAACGGGCCAGGGTGATCGAAGGATTCCCCACCAGGCGCGTGACGATAGCCGCCAGAGCCAGCCCGCCAACGAGCCCCCAGAACACCTCTTTCCGCGCCACGTACCACCCGATCGCAAAGACCAGGAAGATGCCCAATCTCAACGAGAGCCCCAGGGCGATGCGCCCGTCATAGACCGGGATGCGCCAGAGCACTCCGCTACCGGGGTCGGGGTTGAGATGACCCAGGTCAGGGCCATGCCGAGAAGGGCGGGGAAGAGGACCAGCAGGTAGGAGCGAAAGACCCAGCGCATCGCCCCGCTCAGGGCCAACAGCAGGATGGACAGGACCAACAGCATGGTGGCCCCCAGCGGGTCGGGGTTGTCCGTGCGGATGAAGCGCACGATGACCACAGAGAGGAGCAGGACCAGCAGCAGTTTGGTCAGGACATGCAGGTGGGCCAGCGGGGAATCGCGGCGGACAGAGAACAGGAAACTGCGCACATATCTTCCGTGCGATGGTCTTGACGCAGCAGGGACAGAAGACATCGTACAGACCCTGGGCAAATCCGGAATAGCTGAAGTATAGTGTCTGCGTTCAATTCTGTCAAGTGCGGCAGCTTTTGTGCAGCGGCAGAGCCCGGTGCCCTTGTCGAGCTAGAAAGCCTGCTGCTCGGTGCGGGCGATGATCTCGTCCTGCAGGGCGCGGCCCAGGTCGCAGAAATAGTCGCTGTAGCCGGCCACGCGCACGATCAGGTGGCGGTACTCGGAAGGGTTGGCCTGCGCCGCGCGCAGCGTTGCCGCGTCGACCACGTTGAACTGGATGTGGTGCCCGTCGAGGCGAAAGTAGCCACGGATGAGCTGCACCAGCCTGTCCAGCCCGTCGTCGCTTTGCAGCAGGCGCGGGGTGAACTTTTGGTTGAGCAGCGTGCCGCCCGTGCGCACGTGGTCCATCTTGGCCGCCGACTTGACCACCGCCGTCGGCCCCAGCCGGTCGGCCCCCTGCACCGGCGAGATGCCCTCCGAGAGCGGCGTGCCTGCCAGTCGCCCGTCCGGGGTGGCCCCCACCAGCGAGCCGAAGTAGACGTGGACGGTGGTGGGCAGCAGGTTGATGTGGTAGCGCCCGCCTTTGGTGTTGGGCCGCCCCTCGACCGCGGCGAAAAAGGCCTCGAAAACCTGCACCATGACGCTGTCGGCGCGGTCGTCGTCGTTGCCGTAGCGGGGCGTCTTGTGCAGCAGCACCTGGCGCAGCTTTTCGCGCCCCTCAAAGTTGCTCCGCAGAGCCTCCAGCAGTTCGGCCATCGAGAAGGTCTTGTGCTCGTAGACGTGGTGACGGATCGCCGTCAGCGCGTCGGCCATCGTGCCCAGGCCGACGCCCTGGATGTAGGTGGTGTCGTAGCGCGCGCCGCCGTCGTGATAGTCCTTCCCTTTGGCGATGCAGTCGTCGATGAGCAGGGAGAGGAAGGGGACGGGCATGTGCATGGCGTACAACCGCTCGATGACATTGTTGCCCCGCACTTTCAGCTCGACAAAATAGTCGAGCTGCCGTCGGTAGGCGGCCATCAACTGCTCGAAGGTCTCGAAAGTGGTCGGGTCGCCCGTCCGTGGGCCGATCTGCCGCCCCGTGCGCGGGTCGACGCCGTTGTTGAGTGTCAGTTCCAGCACCTTGGGCATGTTGAAATAGCCGGTGAGGATATAGCTCTCCTTGCCGAAAGCGCCCACCTCGACGCAGCCGCTGGAGCCGCCGTTGCGCGCGTCGACGAGCGACTTGCCCTGGCGCACCAGCTCCTGCACGATCAGGTCGCTGTTGAACACCGAGGGCTGACCAAATCCAGTGCGAATGATCTGCGCCGCCCGGCGGATGAACTGGTCGGGGCTTTTCTTGCTCACCTGGATCGACGAACTGGGCTGCAGCAGGCGCATCTCTTCGATCACGTCGAGGATCAGATAAGTGACCTCGTTGACTGCGTCGGAACCGTCCTCCTTCACCCCGCCCAGGTTGATCTGGGCAAAGTCGGTGTAGGTGCTGCTCTCGGCAGCGGTGACGCCGACCTTGGGCGGCGCTGGCTGGTTGTTGAACTTGATCCACAGGCATTGCAACAGCTCCTCGGCCTGTTCGCGGGTCAGCGTGCCCTCCTCCAGCCCGCGCCGGTAGAACGGCAAGAGGTGCTGGTCCAGCTTGCCCGGGTTGAAGGCATCCCACGGGTTCAGTTCGCTGGTCACGCCCAGGTGGACGAACCAGTAGTATTGCAGCGCTTCCCAGAAATCGCGCGGCGGGTGAGCTGGCACGCGCTCGCAGACCTGGGCGATGCGCTCCAGCTCCTGCCGTCGTTGGGGGTCGCGCTCCTCTTGCGCCAGCTCACGTGCCTTGTCGGCGTGCCGCCGGGCAAAACGGATCAGCGCGTCGGCGCAGATGGCCATGGCCCGGAGCTGCTCCTGGCGGGCGTAGGCCGTCGGGTCGTTCAAATCGTCCAGCTCTGCCAGCGCGCGCTCGATGTCGGCCTTGAAATCGAGCATGCCCTTGCGGTAGATCTTGTCGTCCAGCACCGTGTGGCCCGGCGAACGCTGCTCCATGAACTCGGTAAAGACGCCCGCTTCATAGGCCGCTTTCCACTCGTCGGTCATCTCGGCAAAGATGAGCTCGCGCATCGTCCGCCCGCGCCAGAAGGGGATGATCTCCTGCTCGTAGAGCTGGCGCGTTTCCGGCGAGACGGCAAAGGCGATCTTTTCCCGCGAGTTCAGGATGTCCAGGTCCTCCAGCGTGTGACAGCAGAGTTCGGGGTAGGTCGGCGCGGCTTTGGGCGCCGGTCCCTTCTCGCCGACGATCAGCTCGCCGTCGCCGATGTAGATGGTCTTGTGCTCCATCAGGTGCTGGAAAGCCCGCGCGCGGCGCATGGGGGCGGATGTCAGCCCCCGTTCCTGGCGGTAAAAGTCGGTCATCAGTATAGCCCGCTCGGCCGAGAGCGTGGGTGTCGCGGCCAGACTCTCCGCCCGCAGGCGCGCCACTCGTTCTGTCATTGCCATGGGAACCTCCTCACTGGGCGAATCTGGCTATCATTATAGCACACTTTGTCCTGGTGCTGGTCAGCCGGTGATCGGGACAACTGCTCGCAGTTGTCCTACAAAATGAACTCGGTGGTAAAATGGGCAGCAGGGTAACTGTCCACCCTCCTGCGCGCAGGGAGAGCGGCTGTGGTGAGACTTACCCGCTGTGGAGGAAAGATGAAAAAACCCGATTGGCGCAAATGGGCCAGCGTGGCCCGCGATTATCTGCTGATTACTGTCGGCGCGCTGGTCATTGCCGCTGGCACCGACATGTTCCTGGTGCCCAACCGCGTCGTCTCCACTGGCGTCACCGGCCTGGGCATGCTGGCCCACTACCTCTTCCATACCCCTGTGGGCCTGGTCACCCTGCTGTTGAATGTGCCCCTGTTCATCGCTGGCCTGCGCTGGGCAGGCGGCTGGTCGTTCGGCCTGCGCACCGTCTACGCTGTGGTGGTTATGGCCGCAGGCATCGACCTGCTGGCGGGGATCCTGCCGCAGGTTACAGAGGACGCGCTGATCTATACGCTCTTTGGCGGGCTGCTGGATGGAGTGGGCATCGGCCTGGTGCTGCGCGGCCATGGTACTACGGGCGGCAGCGACATCATCGCCCGCCTGCTCCACCGCTGGCGGGGCGTTGCCTACGGACAGGCGCTTCTGGTCATCAACGGGCTGATCCTGCTGGCATCGCTGCCCGTCGTGGGCCTGACGCCTGTGCTCTATGCGTTGGTGGTCAACTTTGTCTCCAGCCGTGTGGTCGATGTGGTATTGGAGGGGCCCTCCTACGCGCGGGCAGTGACCATCGTCTCGGCGCGCCCTGAGGCCATTCGCTCGGCCCTGCTGGCCCAACTCGACCGGGGGGTGACCGTGCTGGAGGGAAAAGGCGGCTACACGGGCGCGCCTTACGAGGTGCTGCTCTGCGTGGTGGCGCGCTCGGAGCTGAACCAGCTCAAGCAAATCATCGCTGCGGCAGACCCGCAGGCGTTCGTGATCGTGACCGAGACGCAAGAGGTGCTGGGGCAGGGTTTTCGTCCGGTCAAGACGGCAGAAAGCTGAGCGGGCGGTTCAGCCGATCTCGATCCGTCGTGCGCTTTCCAAAGCCTCCGCCACCAGGCGGTCGATCTCGAGGGTCGATTCGGCGGCCCGCACGTCGGCCAGGCGAGGGCGGGTGGTGACCTTGCGCGGCAGCAGGAACTGGCAACAGTCGTCTCCCTTCATCATTGCCAGGTCGAGCGTGCCGATCCGCTCAGCCAGGGCGATGATCTCTTGCTTGTCCATGCCGATCAGCGGGCGCAGGATGGGCAGCCGCGTCACCTCCTCCACTGCCACCAGGCTCTCCAGCGTCTGCGAGGCCACCTGTCCCAGCGACTCGCCGGTGACCAGCGCCTTGCCGCCCCGCCGTTGGGTGAGCACCCTGGCGATGCGCACCATCAGCCGGCGGTAGAGGATCACGCGCAGGGCGGCCGGCGCGCGAACGGTGATCTCGCGCTGCTGGCGACCGATGGCAACGGCGTAGAGATATGGCTCGATCTGGTAACGCTGCATCGCGCGGACGATCTCGCGCGCCCGCGCCTCCGAGCCCATCCAATCGCCAAAGGGGCGGCTGTGAAAGTGAATGGGGATGACGCGACAGCCCCGCTTGAGGGCCAGGTAGCCAGCGACGGGCGAGTCGATGCCGCCGGAGAGGAGCAGGCCGACGCGGCCGCTTGTCCCTACCGGCAGGCCGCCCATCCCGGCCAGGTGGCCAAACGTGACCAGTGCCCGCTTGTGCAGCACCTCCACGCCGATCACCAGTTCCGCTCCCCTCAGGCGGACGGGCCAGCCGGTGCGTTCCTGCACCGCTGCGCCCAGTTCTCGCTGGATGTCCAGGGACGTGTGGGGGAAGGATTTGTCGGCGCGGCTGGCGCGGATGCGAAAAGAGGTCACCGGCCCGGCAGGCAGATTGGCCAGCACCGCCTGGCGCAGGGCGTCCAGGTCGGCTTCGACCACCCAGGCGGGGGCAAAGTGAGCGATGCCCGCTACCGTGCCCAGGGTCGTTGCCCACTCGTCCGCTGTCAGCGGCGCCTGGGCGTGGACCAGCAGGCGTCCCGGCAGCCGTTCGACCTCCTCGAGGCCGGTCGCCTCCATGCGCCGGGCGACGTTGCGCGCCAGAACGCGCTCGAAAAAGAGGCGGTTCTTGCCCTTCAGGCCGATCTCGGCATAGTGCACTACAGCGTGACAGCTATCCATCCCTGGTTGCCAGGATTCCTCTCCAAAGGGTCCTTGCGCCGGCAGTGGCGCAAGACCCTAAAGGTCTTTAGGGTCTCTGGCTGAGCAGTTACGACACGGAAGAGATTATACCGCAAAAGGCACAAAAAGAGTACGGGCTATTTGCGATTTTCATCAATACGGATACCCCGGCGGACAACTGCCGTCGAGGATGCAGGGGTCGCGCAGGACGCTCTGGACCTCGATCACCGGCACCGGCACCGCCCCGCCGCACGTCCCGTACTCAAAGGCGCACCACGGCCCCGCGCCGCCCGAACAGACCTGCCACTGCTCATAGTACCACTGGCCAAGCCAGCGGCGCAGGTCGATGCCCGCCCAGC
>DAOTYD010000213.1:0-6289 GCA_034435295.1 Anaerolineae bacterium
GGGGGAGACAAGGGGACAAGGAGAGGGGGAGACAAGGGGACAAGGAGACGATCGAAGAGCTGTACCGGGCGCAGCCGGAGCGGTTCGATCTGACCAAGCCTTATTTCATCGGACAGGCTGCCCTCATCGAGCATGCGATACGCGATACGCGATACGCGATAGGCGATACGCGATACGCGATAGGCGATACGCGATACGCGATAGGCGATACGCGATACGCGAAAACCGAATGGCATTGGGAAGAGCCGCAGGCCGCGCTCAAGCGCACGCCGCTCTACGAGGTGCACAAGGCCAGCGGGGCCAAAATGGTGCCTTTTGCCGGCTGGGAGATGCCGGTCTGGTATACGTCAGTAAGCGAGGAGCATCACGCCGTGCGCCAGGCGGCCGGCCTCTTCGACGTGGGCCACATGGGCGTTTTCGAGATCGCCGGGCCGCATGCCACTGCTTTCCTGGACACGGTGCTCTCCAACTATGTCGCCTGGCTGGAGGACGGTCAGTCGTGCTATGCCTACCTGCTCGACCCCGACGGCGGCGTGATCGACGATGTGATGGTCTATCGGCGCCGACCTGACCTCTACCTGATGGTGGTCAACGCGGCGAACGAGGACAAGGACTGGGACTGGCTGAACGCGGTCAATGAGCGGCGGGTGATGATCGACCGGCAGCGGCCGTGGGTGCAGGTGGAGGCCCCGACGACACTGCGCAATCTCAAAGACCCGCAGTGGGGGGAGCTGCAGAAGCGCGACCTGGCGCTGCAGGGGCCGGCGTCGCTGCCCACTCTCCAGGCGCTGGCAGGCGACCCGGCGCTCAAGGGGGCGCTGGCGCGCATCCGCCGCACGGACCTGATCGAGTGCGAGTTGGGCAGCGTGCCGCTGGTCATTGCCCGCACCGGCTACACGGGCGAAGAGTGGGGGTTCGAGATTTTTGTCCATCCCGAGGACATGGCCCTCCTGTGGAGCGCCATCCTGGAAGCGGGCGCGCCCTTCGGCGTGAAGCCAGCCGGCCTGGCGGCGCGCGACTCGACGCGCACGGAGGCTGGCCTGCCGCTCTACGGTCACGAACTGGCCGGCCCGTTCGAGATCACCCCCATCGAGGCAGGCTTCCCCGGCTATGTCAAGTACCACAAGCCCTTTTTCGTCGGCCGCGACGCGCTGCTGGCCCGCGAGGAGGGCCGCACGCGCCAGGTCATCCGCTTCCGCGTGGACGAGAAGGGCGTCCGCCGCCCACAGACCGGCGACCCCGTGGTGAACAAGAAGGGGCAGCTTGTCGGCCACGTCACCAGTTGCTCGATTGACGCCGAGGGCTACCTGCTGGGGCTGGCGATCGTCAAGAAGCAGGTCAACGTGCCGGGCACGCCGATTGCCATCTTCCCCCTGGGCGGCAAGCCGCTGGCGGAAGCGACCGCCGAGGACCGCGCGGTGCTGCCGGTCGAAGCGACGGTGCTGCCGCGCTTCCCGCGCAAGGAAAGACGGACAGCCGGGGAGTAAGTGTACCTGCCATGATGCAGGGCTTATCGTAACTGCTCAGCCAGAGACCCTAAAGGTCTATTGAAAATGCTATTCGGTTGAGGAGCCAGCGTCGTCCGTCCTGACCGGCTCCATAACCGGCAGGGCAATGCCAAAGGTCGAGCCTCGGCCTGGTATGCCCTCGCTCTCCACCCAGATGCGCCCCTTGTGCTTCTGGATGATCTCCCGCACCAGGCTCAACCCCAGGCCGGTGCCGGAAATGTGCTCGGTGCCGGGCTGTCGGGCGCGGTAGAACTGGTCAAAGATGCGCAACTGGGCATCGGCGGGAATGCCCAGGCCGTTGTCGCGCACGGTGACCAGGACCGTTCCACTTTCCTCCCAGGCGCAGATGTCGATTTTGCCCCCTTCGGGGGTGTATTTGATGGCATTGTCGACCAGGTTGGTCAGCGCCTGCATCAGCATGCGCTGGTCACCCTCGACGAGAGGCAGACGAGGGGGGAGGTCCGCGCGCAGGGCCTGACGTTTGAGCTCGGCGTTGAGGCGCTGCTGTTGCAGGACGTCGCGCACGACCTGGACCACGTCGACCGGTTCGTTGCGGCTCTCCTCGATCCGCTCCATCTCGAGCAGGTCGTCGATGAGCTGTTTCATGGCTTCCAGGTTCTTCCAGACGCGCTCGGCCATGAGCGCCTGCTGTTCGGTCAGCGGCGGCAGTTCCTGCTGGAGCATCTCAAAATAGCCGCCGGCCAGGTGCAGCGGGTTGCGCAGGTCGTGCGAGGCGATGCGGATGATGCGCGACTTGAGCTGGCCGAGCTGGTGCAGGGCAGTGACATCGGCCATGGCTACCACATAGCCGGTGCGTTCGCCGTTGACGTTCGTAACCGGAGCCAGATGGGCCACCAGCGCCCGCCCGTCGCTCAACTCCACCTGCAGCGTCTCCCGCTCGACGATCTCGCCGTCAGCGATCCGTCTTGCCATCGCGCCGAGAGCCTCGTGTTTGACCACCGTCGCCAGGGGGCAGCCGATCGCTTCTCCCTCGGCCACACCGAACAACTTTTCCATCGCCCGATTGGCCAGACGCACCCGGCCGTGCAGGTCGGTCACCACCATGGCGTGGTCGACGCCGTCCAGGACGGCGCGCAGGTCGCGCTGACCCTGTTCCACTTCGTGGAAGAGGCGGGCGTTTTCCAGAGCCGTTGCCGCCTGGTTGGCCAGGGTCATCATCGTCTCCAGGTTCTCCTGGCTGAAGGCATGGGGCTGATAGCTCTGGGCAGCGATTGCGCCGATGACTTTGCCCTTGGTCATCATCGGCACGCCCAGCACCGACTCGCTCATCTGGCCGCTGCCGATGGTGATCAGGCTGGGCAGTTTCTGTTCGAGTTCTTGCAGGCTGTGGGCCAGGATGGGGTTCTTGTGTTCGATCAGATAATCAGCCAGGCCCCCTCCTGGCTGGTAGAGACGGCGCGTCGGCGGATAGGGCTGGCCCTGGTCGTAGAGAATCTCATAGGCCAGTTCGTTCTTTTTCTCGTCATAGAGCACGATCCAGAAGGAGGATGTATCGATGAGCTCGCTGGCGCCCTCGTAGATCAGCTTGAGCAGGTCGTCCATCTGCAGCGACGAACCGATCAAACGCCCGACACGGTTGAGCGTGTTGAGCGCCGTGACGCGCTGCTCCAGGCTATCGGAGGTGCTTTTCAGGCGCTGGGCCACGGCCAGGGCGAGCACCAGCATCACTCCCAGGACGAAGAGGGCAATGGGGCCGACGCGGGTGTAGGTGACGGCCATGACCGCGCCCATGGGCACAAAGGCCATTTCGATGAGAATGGTGCGCGAGGCGACGCGCCGCAGGTAGTCCAGCGGAGAAAAGCCGCGCAAGGCGCGGTCGAGGCCCATGATCGAGCGGTTGAGCAGGGCTGCAATCAGGAAGAGAAAGAGGGCGCGGGCGAGTTCAACCACTCCCAGGTGCTGCAGCGGCGTCTCGCCGCCAATAGCCTGGTAGGCCAGCCCGGCTGTCAGCCACATCAGCACGTACATACCGCTGGAACGGACGGCCAGGTGGATGCCGCGCCGCAGCAGGAAAAGCTCGGTGATCAGGCCGCTCAGGCCGGCCGTCCACGCTGCCACCACCGGCCCGGCCAGCAATGCCGAGAGCAGGCAGACGGTGGCCTCAAAGGTCAGGTAGACGCCCTGGCTCATTTGAAAGTTAAAGCTGTCAGCCACAAAAGCCAGCGGCACAAAGAGCAACAGCAAAAACCAGGAGCTCAGCGGCAGATGAAGGGAAAGCAAGATCAGCGGCACATAGCCGGCAATGGCCAGGGTCCAACAAAAGGCCCTGTACAGGCGGGGGTTACGGGGTTCTCCCGGTGGTGGCGGAGGAAGCGCGGGAGCCATCAACTCATCTCCTCTATTTGCTGTTGCTCAGGATAACCTCTTGTTCTTCCCCGCCCTTACTGCCATTATACAAGAGAAAGGTGGAAAACGTCAAGCCAGGTCAAGGTCTCCCCTACTTGCCTCTACCAGATGGTGGTGTATAATGATTTCAGGCAAACAACCGGCCAAAATACAAGGAGGGTTTCCCGGCGGGGCATGGTGAATTCTCTGTCTCCAGGCCAATTTTTCCAGCGCATTCTCGTCGTCGACGACGATCCGGCCATCCGGCGCCTGATCCAGAACAAACTGGAGAACGCCGGTTATGAGGTGTTGACCGCCGCGGACGGGCAGGATGCGCTGGATGTCATCCGCCGCCATGGCCTGCCTCACCTGGCTGTGGTCGACATCAACATGCCGGTGATGGACGGGCTGACGTTCTGCGAAAAGGTGCAGTCCTTCTGCGACCTGCCGGTGATCCTGCTGACAGCGGTGGACGAAGAAGAGGTCATCGTCCGCAGCATCGAGCACTTTGCCGAGGATTACGTCACCAAGCCTTTCAGCCCCCGCGAACTTCTTGCCCGCGTCCAGCGGGTGCTGCGCCGCGTGGGCGATTTCTCCTATACTCTCGCCCCCATGGTGCGCATCAATGAGCGCCTGAGCGTCGATTTCGCCGCCCGGCAGGCGGTCGTTGATGGCCGCACCGTCGAACTGACGCCCACCGAGACCAAGCTCCTCTACATCCTCCTGCGCAACAGCGGTCGGGTGGTCACCACCGACTCTTTGCTGCGCCGCCTCTGGCCGCTGGAGCAGGTCTTTGAAGACACCCTGCGCGTCCACATCCATCGCCTCCGTCAGAAAATCGAGCCCGAACCGGCCAGACCCTCTTATGTCCTCACCGAGCGCGGTGTAGGCTACCGTTTCGAGCCCTGATCCGGCTTCCGTTATCTTGTTTGTAACAATATTCCTGTAGCATGCGTGTCAGGAGGTGAATATGCCTGCAAAACAACCGCTGACCTCGCAAGAGGAAACGCCCCAGGAGGTCGACCGTATCCGCGAGATTCTCTTTGGCTCGCAGATGCGCGACTATGAACAACGCTTTCAGGTGATCCGGCACGACCTGGAGCGCCTGCAACAGGAGCTCGATCGGCTGGCCGGACGGCTGGCCGAGCAGGACAGCGAGCAGAGCAAGAAGCTGGAACGGCTGCGCAAAGAGTCGCGCGAGGCTGACGAGGCACTGCGCCGCGCCCTGCGCGAGACGGCGCAGCAGTTGACCAACGACAAGGTCGACCGTCTGGCGCTGGGCGACATGCTGATCGAGATCGGCAACCGCCTCAAGACTGGCGTGCTGTCGAGCGACCTGCTGCAGGGACTGGAAGAGATCACCCACGGTTGATTCGGATGGCAGAGCAGGAGCCAGGCCCGGCGGGCGACGATCCCGCGCTGGAGACGCTGCGCGATATTCTCGTCCGCCGCGACCGCGAGCGGGTCGCAGCGCTGGAAGCGCAGGTCGCCGAGCTGGAGCGGCGCATCAGCGACCGCGATGCGCTCGTTGCCACCATCGCCCCGGCGCTCGGCGCCGCCATCCGCCGCAAGATCCGCGACGCGCGCGATGAGATGGTCGAGGCCCTCTACCCCGTCATCGGGCAGACCGTTGTCCGCGCCGTCTCTGAGGCGCTGCGCGACCTGGTGCGGGCGATCGACGCGCAGATGCGCTCCTCGCTCAGCCCGCGCATGCTCCTGCAACGGCTGCGGGCGCGGGCCAGCGGCGTCTCGGACGCCGAGATGGCCTTGCGCGCCGCGCTGCCCTTCCGCATCGACGAGATCTTTCTCATCCACCGCGAGAGCGGGCTGTTGCTGCGCCACGTCTCGCCCGGCGGCGACGCCACGCCTGATGCCGACCTGATCGGCGGCATGCTGACGGCGATCCGCGATTTCACCGCCGATGCTTTCGGGCAGGGCCGAGAGGGTCAACTCGACGAGATCCAATACGGCGAACGCGGCATTCTGATCGAGGCGGCCCAGTACGCCTACCTGGCCGTCGTCTACGAGGGCATCGCGCCACAGGGCTTCCGCGCTCAGGTGCGCGAGCGCATCATCGAGATCAGCGCAGCCTATGAGGGCGTTCTGCGCAACTATGATGGCGATGCTTCGCCGCTGGCCGCTGTCGATGAGACGCTGCGCTCGCTGGCGCAGACGGCGCGGCAAAGCGCCGCCGCCGGCCAGTTGAGCGCCGGTCAGAAACGGCTGCTGTTGGGCATCGCCGCGCTGCTCCTCCTGTGCCTGGCCCTGGCCGTGCTGGGCGGGCGCTGGGCCTGGGTGGCGGCGCATCCCACGCCAACTCCCACTGCCACAGCGACGGCAACTGCCACCGCCACACCCACCGCCACGCGGACGCCCACCGCCACGGCGACGGCGACCGCTACCGCCACCCCTACCGCCACGCCGACGCCCACCCC
>DAOTYD010000214.1:0-17250 GCA_034435295.1 Anaerolineae bacterium
CCCCCAGCGCAGCGGCGGCCAGCCACGGCCAGATTTCGAGCCGACCTGCCCGTTCGGGAGGGGCTGTGCGGACCTCTGTCTGGCCGATCCACACGCTCTCTCGTGGCGCAATGTCCGACTCGGCGGCGTCGAAGAGGTTGACGGTGAAATAGTCCGTCCGCAGGGGATTGTTGTCTGCATCGATCTGGGTGACCTGATAGACGCCCAGGCGGTTCGTTTCGGCAAAGACGGGGATGTTCTCGCCGACGGGGAGGGTGAGTTGCTGCCCTCCTGGTGTGGTGATGACGACTCGATCCGCCTCCGGCGCGGGCTGGATCGTGACGGGCGCGCCCGGCCGGGTCGCCGTCTCCCCCACGCCGCCCGGCGGCAGCAGCCAGCCGGCCAGGTTGGCCACCAGGATGGGAAAGGCGATCTGCAGGGGCAGGTCCGAGTCGTGCAGGTCAAAGGTCAGCACGGCCAGCCGCCCCTCTGGCCGCTCGGCGACATAGAGCAGCGGATGTCCCCCTGCCTCGACCAGCACCCGCGCCCCGGCGGGCGGCTCGACCTGCCAGGCGCGCAGGATGTGCACGCCGCTCCAGTCGACGTAGCGGAGGAGCGGCTCCTGGGCAGCGACGCGGGTGATCGCCGTGTCGGTCAGCACGGCGGACGCGCCCGGCGGCGGCGCGCCGATGAGCCAGACGTTGCCGGCTGGCAGTTCGGCCGGTGCGCCGTCAAAGACGAGCAGGTCATACGGCTCGGCGGGCAGGGGTTGGGCGGGCGAGAGGCGGGTCAGTTCGACGCCGGGCAGCATCCCCAGCGCGCGCTCCAGAAAGAGGTTGCCTGGCGAGACCAGCAGCACGCGCCGGTTGACGGCTGTGCTGCGGGCGGCCCAGGCCATGTCGTCGAGGGGAAAGGGATCGTCTGCGTCGAGCCGCGCTTCCAGCAGCGTCAGGTTGTAGGGCAGGTCGTCCAGGGTGATGCTGGCGCTGCCCTGGGCGGGGATGGTCAGCGTGCGCACGTCGAAGAGCGTCCCGTCGGCGCGGAACTCGACGCGCACCTCCGCCGCCGCAGCGCCGGTATTGATCGCGCGCAGAAAGGCCTGCGGGCCGCCGCGCCCTTCGCGCAGGGCCAGCGCGACGATGCCCAGGTTGCCGCCCGGCTGACCGAACTGGACCAGGCGGACCTGGCCGGGCAGTGCTGGCAGGCGCGGGGGGATCGCGCCGTCGGTGAGGAGGACGATCTGGGCGGACTCGCCGCTGGCGGCGGCAGCGGCCAGGGCGAAAGCTGCTTCCCAGTTGGCCACGCCGTCAGAGGGAGCGGCCTGATCGAGCGCGCGGCGCAGGAGGGCGCGGTCGCTGGAGGCGGAGGCCAGCACCTGCGGCTGAGGGCCAACGGCGATGAGGGTGACCGTGTCGTCTGCGCTGAGGCCGGAGAGGAGCTCGCGCGCGGCGCGGCGGGCAGCGTCGAAGCGGCTGGGCGCAACGTCGCTGGCCTGCATGCTGGCTGACGCATCGAGCAGGAGCACGACGTTGCCGCTGGCAATGGCCGGCGTGGGGAAAAAGGGCCGCGCCAGGCTGAGCACGAGCAGGGCCAGGATGAGCAGTTGCAGCAGCAAGAGGAGGTTGCGGCGCAGTCGCTGCCAGGGCGCGTTGGCCTGGCGGTCGCGCAGCAGGCGCTGCCAGAGCAGCGTGCTGGAAACCGGCACGTCCTGCCGTCGCAGCTTGAGCATGTAGAGCAGGATGATGGGAATGCTCAGAGCGGCGAGGGCCAGCGCAGCGGGGGTCAGAAAAGCGGGCACCTTCCCATCCTATTTGACCACGCCCTGTTGGCGCAGTTCCATCAGCACGGCCTGTTCGAGCGGTGTGTCGGTTACCAGGGGGATGTAGCGCGCATCGCGGGCGCGGCAGGCGGCGCGGATTTCGTCCTGCCAGCTCGCCAGGCGGCGGCGGTAGAGATCGCGCAGGCTGCCGTCGATGCTCACCTCCTGCGGATCTCCCGTTTCCACGTCGAGCAGGCGCAGGTCGCCCTCGAGGGGCGGTTCGATTTCGTCAGGCGAGAGGAGGTGGAGGATGGCGATCTCGTGGCCGCGCGCCGCCAGCGCGGTGAGGCCGTCCAGGTAGCCGCCGGGAGAAAAGAGGTCGGAGAGGAGCAGGAGCAGCCCGGCGCGGCTGCCCCGGAGCGCGTAAGCGCGCAGGCTGGCGTTCAGGTCCGTGATGCCGCCGGCCGGCAGGCCGGCCAGCCATTGCAGCATGCGCAGCGTGTGGCCGCGTCCGCGGGCGGCAAACTGCGCATTGGGGATAGCGGATGGCGAACGCGATAGGGCCGTGATGGTGAGGCGGTCGCCGCCGTTGAGGGCAATGACCCCCAGCGCGGCTGCCAGCCGCCGCGCGTACAACCACTTGTTCGTCTCCTTATCCCCTTGTCCCCTTGTCTCCTTATCCCCTTGTCCCCTTGTCTCCTTGTCTCCTTGTCTCCTTGTCTCCCCCTCTCCATCCCCCCAATCCATCGACCCGCTCCCGTCCAACAGCACGTGCACGGCCAGGTCCTCTTCTTCCTCGAACAGCTTGACGTAGGGGCGTTCCAGGCGCGCGTAGATGTTCCAGTCGACGCGGCGCAGGTCGTCGCCACGGGCGTAATCGCGATAGTCGGCGAACTCGACCGACGTGCCGCGTTTGGTGGAGCGGCGCTCGCCCTGCATCTGCCCGGCGCGGGGGCGATGGGCAGCCAGCGAAAGGGTCTCCAGTTTGGCCAGAAAAGCAGGCTCTAGCAGCACCTTGTTTCTGACTCCGCCGGGGTCATTTTTCGGGCACGGAACGCACGACCTGGGCCACGACCTGGTCTGGGCTGATCCCCTCCGCCTGCGCCTCGAAATTGAGCAGGATGCGGTGGCGCAGGGCGGCGGGGGCGACGGCGCGCAGGTCGGCCAGGGCGACGTTGTAGCGCCCCTCCAGCAGCGCGGTCACTTTGCCGCCCAGGATGAGCGCCTGCGCGCCGCGCGGGCTGGAACCGTAGCGGACAAAGCGGCGGACGATTTCGGGGGCGCCGTCGGCGGTGGGGTGGGTGGCCAGGATCAGGCGGGCAGCATAGTCGGCGACGGGTGAGGCGGCCGGCACCTGCCGCACCACAGCCGCCATCGCCAGCACCGTCGCGCCGTCGGCGACGACGTTCAGCTCCGGTTCGGACTCGCCCGTCGTGCGGTTGAGGATCTCGACCAGCTCGGCGGTCGAGGGGAGGTTGACATTGATCTTGAAGAGAAAGCGGTCGAGCTGAGCTTCCGGCAGGGGGTAGGTGCCCTCCATCTCCAGCGGGTTCTGCGTTGCCAGCACCATGAACGGCGGGTCGAGCGGGTAGGAGCGGTTGGCCACGGTGACCGTGCGCTCCTGCATCGCTTCCAGCAGCGCCGATTGAGTCTTGGGCGTGGCGCGGTTGATCTCGTCGGCCAGGAGAAGGTTGGTGAAAACCGGGCCGGGCTGGAAGCGGAACTCGCGCCGGCCTTCTTCCGTCTCTTCGAGAATATCCGTGCCGACGATGTCCGCCGGCATCAGGTCGGGCGTGAACTGGATGCGGGCAAAGCGGAGGTCGAGCACCCGTCCCAGGGCGCGCACCAGCATCGTCTTGCCCAGTCCCGGCACGCCCTCCAGCAGCACGTGGCCGCCGGCCAGCAGCGCGGTGATGACGTGGCGCACCACTTCCTGCTGACCGACGATGTATTTGCCAACCTCGGCCTCGATGCGGGCGACGATGTGGCGGAACTCTTGCGGAGAGATTTCGGCCATCACAGCGCCTCCAGCTCGTCCAGCATCTCGCGCAGCACCTCAAAGCCGCCCTCCCAGAACGCGGGCGAGGTCATGTCGAAACCAGCCTCGCGGATGACCTGCTCTGGGCTGGCCGATCCGCCGTGGGCCAGGATGCGCAGATAGCGCGGCACAAAGCTCTCTCCCTCTTTCTTGTACTGGCGGTAGAGGGCCAGCACCAGCAGGTTGCCAAAGCTGTAGGCGTAGCAGTAGAAAGGCGTGTGGTAGATGTGGGGAATCTCGATCCACTCCCAGCGGAAATCGTCCGAAAGCTCGACCGCGTCGCCGAACTGCTCGCGCAGGTTCTCCAGGTAGAGCTCGTTCATCTCATCGGTCGTGGCCCCTTCGAGCGCGCGCTGATGGGCAGCCAGCTCAAAGAGCACAAAATAAGCCTGGCGGGCGATGGTGGCATAGGCTTCGTCGAGGACAGTCACCAGCAGGTCGCGCCGCACGGCGGGGTCCGCTTCTTCTTTCAGCCAGCGGTCGACCAGCAGCATCTCGGAAAAGACCGAGGCAGTCTCGGCCAGCGGCAGCGACGAGTGGAAGGTGAGCACTGAGTGGTCGCCGGCCATCATGGCATGGACGGCGTGGCCGATCTCGTGGGCCAGGGTCATGACGTCGTCGGTCTTGCCGACATAGTTGGTCAGCACCCAGGAGGCCACCCCGGGCAGCGGCGAGGCGCAAAAGGCGCCGCTGCGCTTGCCGGGCCGGATCTCGGCGTCGATGTGTTTTTCGGCAAAGACGCGCCGCGCGTGGTCGGCCAGGACGAGCGAGAACTGTTCCAGCGTGTCCAGCACCAGGTCGGCGCCCAGCGGGAAGGGAAACTCTTTCTCGGCGGCGCGCAGGGGAGCGTAGACATCATAGCGCCGCAATTTCTCTATCCCCAGCCACCTGGCCTTGAGGCGAAAGTAGCGATGAAAGATGGGCATATTGCGGCGGCAGACCTCCAGCAGCGTTTCGGTCACGGCGTCGGGGATGTCGTTGTCCAGGTTGCGCACGGCGATGGGCGAGGCAAAGCCGCGCAGGGTGACGTTTTCGCTGTTCCAGTCGCGGACGCAGTGGGCATAGATCTGGCTGAGCACAGAACCCTGCTCGCTGTAGACGCGGTGAAGCTCCTTGTAAGCGGCGGCGCGCACATCCGCCGACGGATCGCGGACGTAAGAAGCCAGCTCGCCCCGCGTCAGTTCTTTGACCTGACCGTCGATCTCCAGGCGGAAGACGAAACGGTTGGTGATCATGTCGTACAGCCTGGTCAGCGCGTTGACGCCGTTGACGTTCTTGAGGTTGATGACCTTTTCTTCCGCTTCGGAGAGGGTGTAGGGCTTGAAGGCGCGCAGCCGCTCCAGGTAGTATCGCCAGTCGCCGCTGACGGCCAGCAGCCGCTGGGCGGTGGCGTCATCGACCCCCTTCCACCACAGCGAGAAGAACAGCAGACGGTTCTGGATGGCGGTCGAAATCTGCTCCGCCCGTCCCAGAAACCCCAGCGCTTCTTGCGATTGGGTGTCTTCGCTGAACCAGAGATGGCCGTAATAGACCAGCCGCTGCAGGTCAGCCCGAACGGCCTCCAGGCGCTGCATCAGCGCCACGAACTCTTCCTCGCCGATGTCGGGGGAAAGGCGCTCGCGGTTGGCTTCGATTTGCGCCACCTGTTCCTCGAGCTGCTGGAGGAAACGCTCCATCTCTGGGCCCTGGTGGTGGGCTAATAACTCATCCCGTTGCCATCTGGATTGCTGGAAGTGGTGCTCTCTCATAGTTCCTCCTTATTTTGACTTTGCCCGGCCCGCTGTCATTCTGAGGAGCGAAGGCCGCGAAGCGGCCGGAGCGACGAAGAATCTCGTTCTTGTCCTGCTTTGACGTGATGGGCGAGATTCCCTGCCCGGCGTACCCATTCGCGCTCAGGCGCATAGGTCAGTGCGGCGATAGCCTCCTCCCAGGGCAGCCAGATCGGCTCGAACTGTTCCTCGCAGGCGGTTGATGGCCTGGCAGAGGCATCGGTCAGGCCCATACGGAAATAGCGCTCGGTGCGCACGACGTACCTGCCGCCATACTCGAAAGTGACGATCTGCAGGCCCAGGTCGCGCTCGATGGCGAGGCCGCCGTAGCCGCTCTCCTCCGCCGTCTCGCGCAGGGCGGCCTCAGCAGGCGACTCGCCGGGCTCGATGTGGCCTTTGGGCAGGCGTATCTCGCCACGGTCTGGACGTCTCAGCAAGAGCACACGGCCATCCTGGACGACCACCCCGCCGGCAGCGTCGTAGCGGTGGGTGGTGGGCTGCTCCAGCGCGCCCTCGCGCAGCGCCAGCAGGCCGTCCAGCGCCTGAAGCACCTCCTCCAGCGAGGCCATGACCCAGTGGGCGGCAAAATTGGCGGCGGCCGTGCGGGGATGAGGGACGGCAATGCAGACCATGCCGGCAGCCCGCGCCGCGTCGACGCCCAGCGGTGCGTCTTCCAGGGCGATGCAGGCGGCGGGCGGAACGCCCAATCGCTCTGCCGCCAGCAGGTAGACGTCGGGAGCGGGCTTGCCGTGGGCTACCTCGTCCCCGGCGGCGATGGCCTGAAAGCGCCCGCTCAGGCCCAGCGCCCCCAGCCCCAGGTCGAGATAGCGGCGATGGCCAGAAGAGGCCACCGCTGTCGGCACATTGTGCCGCGCCAGTTCGTCCAGCAGGGGGTAGAGGCCGGCACAGGCGCGGAGGCGGTCGGGGGCGGCCTGCAAAAAGACGCGGTCGCGCCCGGCAGCGGCCTCGGCGGGGCTGATGGGCAGGTCAAAGTCTGGCACAAGAAGCGGGCCGAATCGGGAAGGCGCAGTCCCAGGATCGCCCGCAGCGTCTCGTCGTCGAGCTGGTGACCGTAGGGGGCCAGCACCTGGTTCCAGGCCCACTCGGCCAGCGGTTCGCTGTCGGCCATCAGGCCGTCGAAATCAAAGACAAAGGCGCGCATTCAAGGCTCCAGCGAACTGAAATAGTCGCGCACGTACTGCCTCATGCCCAGCGGGATGTAGCTGCTCTCCAGCGCGGCATGGGCCTGGCCGGCATAGTCGGCATAGACATCGCGGTAGGGCACGAGAGCTTGTCCGTCGAGGGGGGTGGGGATGGGGCTGTCGCCCACAGGCAGGCCGTCGTCGCCCGTTCGCCCGATGTCGATCTCGCTGCCCTCGCCACCCAGGCGGCCGGGGACATAGACCGAATCGTAGGGCGCGCCGGTGCCGCTGTCCTCGCTGTGGCCGGGGTTGATCTGCTGGCCGGGGCCGGCCTGCTGTCCGCCGCTCTGCCCCTGGCTCTGCCCGCCTTGCTGGCCAGGGCCGGCCAGTTGTCCGCCGGCGGCGGGCTGACCGCCGGCCTGGGCGACCTGTTCGCGTCCCTCTTGCAGTGCGTTCAGCGCGCCCTCGACCGCCTGCTGGCGTTCCACCCGCTGTCCGGCGCCGGCCAGTTGACCGGCGGCCTGGCGGATGGCCTGGCGGGCCTGGGCGATGTTGCCCTGCTGGATGGCTTGAGCGGCCTGGGCCAGTTGTTCGGCCAACTCCGGGTTGCTGTCGGCCAATGCCTGGGCGGCCTGCGCGAGCTGCTCGGCCAGTTCCAACTCTTCTTCGCGGGTCAGGGCCTGGCCCTTCTCACCGGCGAACGAGGCCAGCGCTGCGGCAGCGGCGGCATAGTCGCCCTGGGCGAGCAGGTCAGCGATCTCCTGCGTCAACGCCGAATCGCCCATCTCGGCGGCGGCGCGCTCCAATCCGGCGCGGACGGTGGCTGCGCCGGGGTCCTGCAACTGGGCCAGGGCGCGCTCTGTGTCGGCCAGGACGGCGACGGCTTCCTCTGGGGTGATGTTGTTTTCCTGCAGCGCGGCGATGGCTTCTTCCAGCGCCTCCAGCAGGGCGGCGCGCTCTTCCGGCGTCAGCCCTTCGGCCTGTTCGATCTCTGTGCGCGCTGCTTCCAGTTGCTCGACCTGCTCTTGCAGCGCCTCGCGGAAGGCAGCGCGCTGGTGCAGCGCGTCTTCCTGGGGATTGGGCAGGAGCAGGGAGGCGGCCAGACCAGCGGTCAGGATGAGCGCGGCCAGCAGCGTGCGGCGTGGCACTTGCAGCGGCAGCGCGGCGCGGACGTCGACCCGCGCAACGGCGTTCAGGGTCTCTGCCCGTTGCGCTGTGGCCATAGCCGGCGCTGCCCGGAGCTGTCCGCTGCCGATTTCGAGCGCCGTGGTCAGCCGCTCGGCCAGCGCCAGGCGCAGGTCGAGGGTGCGCGCCAGGCGGTGGCGCGAGCGCGGGCGCAGCCAGGCGGCAATCATCCCGCCAAGGGTGGCGCTCAGCGCCAGCGCGGCGGTGATGAGCAGCAGCGGGCCCCGCGTCAGCAGCGGCCAGACGCGCGCCGTCAGCGCCAGCGCCAGAGCCAGCGCCAGCCCGGCAACCAGGCCCCAGGCGCTCCAGGCCAGGCTGTCCCGCAGCCGCAACCACAATCCCCAGCGGCGCAGATAGCTTGTGAGCGTGTTCATATCACCTGTCCTCCTGTCGGCGGACGCGCAGCACGGTCAGCAGGAACAGAACTGCGCAGAGGAGGAGGTAGAGCGGCACGAAAATGAGCCATCCCGAAGGCACCGGAATGCGGTGCGGCGGCGTCAGGTCCATCCAAAAGAACCACACGCTATTCCCTTCTAACAAGACGATTTCGGTGGCGATGGCGGCTCCCAGGGGAGTGAGGTTGACCAGAAAGTAGAACAGGTAGAAGATGGCTGCTTCGGCGACGGGAGGGAGGGTATGGGGCGAGTAACCGTAGAGGATAGGGTCGATCAGCGTCAGGGTGATCAGGAGGACGACGGGCAGGCCGATCATGGTCAGCAGGGCGATGGCGTAGGAGAGGACGGTGGCAACGAGGGTAGTGCGCATGAGGGCCGAGAGCAGCAGGCCGATGGTGCCAAAGGTCAGCGCCGTGACCAGCAGAATGATCAGGGCCAGGGCCAGCTCCTGGATGGTCACGCCGCCGAACATAAAGGCCAGGCTTTGCAGGGGGATCGCCGCCAGGATGAGCAGGAACATGTAGGTCATTGCCGAGGTCAGTTTGCCGCTGACGATGCGGCGTGCTGGCAGCAGCGTCGTGCGCAGCAGCTCGTAGGTTTGTCGCTCCCGCTCGCCGGTGATGGCGCTGGCGGTGAAAGCAGGGGGGATGAAGGCGACGGTAAAGAGCTCGACCAGGACGACGGTGTAAAAGAGCGCCTGGCCCACACTGGACATGTCAGCACTGAGGCTGGGGGTAGAGGACATGGTGGCCGTGGTCGTGTAATAGATCAGGGAAACAAAGCAGCTCAACAGGAGCAGGTAGACCGTCAACACGATAAACGCTCTGGCGCCGCGCATGCGCCCGCGCAGTTCTTTGAGCAGGACGGGGTTGGTTTCCCCTCTCAGTTGGAGTTTTCTGATTTTGACCATGTTATTCCGCTCGCCATCAGGAGACGACCCCTTTGGTCAGACGCATGAAAATGTCTTCCAGGTCACCCGTCTTTTCCTGGAAGCGGATGATGGGGAAGCCTTCTTGCACCAGGGCGGCCAGCAGCGCGGCAATGGCGCCGTCGTCGCCGGAAAACTCGATTGCCAGGTCGCAGTCGTGGTTTTCTGCCAGCGGTGTGACGGCGAGCACGTTGGGCTGGTCGATAAGCCACTGCTGTGCCTCGGCGGCGCGCCCCAGCAGGCCGATCTGGACAGTGCGGTGGGTCTGGATGCGCTCGCGCATCTCCTGGATCGTGCCGCTGGCGATGAGCTGGCCGGCCTCGATGATGCCGATGTGGGTGCAGATCTCTTCGATCTCGGATAGGATGTGCGACGAGACAAAGATCGTCTTGCCCATATTGTGCAGTTCGCGCAGCAACTCGCGCATCTCGACGCGGGCGCGCGGGTCGAGGCCCGAGGCCGGTTCGTCCAGGATCAGCAGTTGGGGGTCATGGGCCAGGGTGCGGGCCAGGCAAAGACGCTGTTTCATGCCTCGCGAGAGAGAGTCCACATAGTCGTCGCGCCGATGGCTCAACTCGACCAGTTCCAGCAGGTCGTTCACCAGCACGCGGCGGGTGGCCTGGGGAATCTCGTAGCAGGCGGCGAAAAAATCCAGGTATTCCCAGACCTTCATATCGCCATAAGCGCCGAAAAAGTCCGGCATATAGCCGATGCACCGGCGCACCTCGCGCCGTTGTCGGATCACGGAAAAGCCGGCTACCCAGGCCTCTCCGCCGGTGGGGCGGAGCAGGGTAGCCAGGATGCGCATTGTCGTCGTTTTGCCGGCGCCGTTGGGCCCGACAAAGCCAAAGACGGCTCCTTCTTCGACAGTCAGGTTCATGGCCTTGAGCGCTGCCCGCCGGCCATAGTGCTTTGTCAGGTTGTGTGTCTCGATCAGGATGCCCATCAATGCTGTCCTTCGATGGTGATCAGAACGCTGTTGAGGTAGATGTAGGATCCAGGGGAGTAAAGCTGCAGCCGTACCGTGCCATCGCTGCGCACGTATGGGCCCGGGTTGGGAATCTGGTAGTCGTTCCACGAGACTGTCTGTTCGTCCCAGCTTGCGCTCTCCCAGTTCCACAGCAAGACCTGGGGCGGGTCGTTGAACGTGTCTGGGCCGGTCAGGCTGATCTGCAGGCTGGTGACCTGGGTGATGGTGGTTTGCGGCCATATGGTAAAGCGGAAGGTGACCTCCGAGCCAGGGGGAAGGCCGATCACGTCGGGGTAGAATTCGGGATAACCGCTCGTCCCTTCTACTTCGCGGCTGATCTGCTCTGGCCCAAAGGTGATATGTTGCCCGCTGCGGGCCGATGTGAAGGACAGGCCAAAGATGTAGAGTGTTGTCCCCTGGTAGCTGGCGCGCTGGTCGATCAGCTCGATGTCCAGGGCTGCTTCGTCGCGCCAGCCGGCCAGGTAGACGCCTGCCGGCAAGAACCGGTTGTAGGCGCCCGCGTACGCCCGGGTGAGCTGATAGCGACGGTAGATGCGGGCGTCGCTATAGTATCCGCCCGCTGGAGCATCCAGGATTTGTGAGCTGAGGTCGCTGGAGAGGGACAGATTGTTTCCCATCTTGGTATTGATCATAACCTGTTGGTGCGCTTCCAGATTGCCGATGTGGTAGCCGGCCTGACCGGCCAGGATCACGGCGTCCTCGAGGGGAAGGTCGCCGTTCTGCACCGTGCCGCGCAACCATGCCTCTCCGCTGGCGTCGATCGAGATTTGCAGGTCGCTTGTGGGAGGCGAGACGGTGACCAGGCCCTCGGCCTGCAGGCTTTGCAGGCCGCCCAACTCGACGCGCAGGTCGCGCAGAGTGCGCGCGCTTCCTTCCTCCACGACAGAAAACGCGCCCGGGCTGCTCGAGTCGTAGGAATATGTTTCGGGGATGCGGCTAAAGACGGCGTCGTTGGCGCGGAGGTCATAGCGGGCACGGCGAGGCGAGAAAATGCCGACCAGTTCGACAGCCTGCCCTCTCTGGCTTCCTGCTGGCGCATAGACGATCCCAAGCTGGTGCAGGATGGGTCTGTTGCCGCGAATCTGGAAGCCGGTCAAATAGGCGCAGGCGGTAAAGCCGAGCACCAGGATGGGGATGGTCAACCAGGCCAGTTCGCGCCGGTCGAAGCGGCGCAGGATGAAATAGTTGAGCGGGCCGATGAGCACGGTGTAGGCGAGCAGAAAGATGAGGAGCTGGCAGATCGAGACGGGCTCGATGCCGGGAATCGTGGCAACTGCTTCGCGGGCGCTGTACGAGTCGGCAACAGAAAAGCCTGGCCTCCTGTTGGGCTGGACTTCGGTGAGCATTTTCCACAGGCGGAAGCGGTCCTCCTGGCGGGTGGGGAAGGGGTTCAGCGCGGCGTCGAAGGCGACAAAGGTGACCGTGCCGTTTTCCAGCGGGCGGCGCGCCAGCAGGACCAGGTTGCCTTGCTGGATGAGGGCGTCGGCGCCGTCGCGGAGGGCCGCTTCGGTCACGACGTAAGGGCCAGCGGTGACGGGGGTATCCAGGTAGGTGCCCAGAGCGGCCAGGTTGTCGACGGTGCGCACGGCGCCGACGTCCACCGGCAGGAGGTGGGCTACCGCTGCGGCAGTCTGTGGCCCTCCTGGACCGCCTCCCACCAGCAGATGGCCGCCCAGCGCGACCCATGTCTCCAGCGTCTGCAGTTGTTCTGCGCTAAAGGCGGATGTGTCGCTGTCGTTCAACACGAGCATGTCCAGTGTCTGCCAGCCCAGGTAGTCGCTGGAGAGCTCGTCCGGCTGCAGATGGGCAACGACGGTCTGTCCGCCCGGCGGCGCGACGTCGCTCAAAAAGTTGAACGCCGACGGGTTTTCCCCCACGATGCCGTAGAGGCGGTCCTGCGGGTCCAGGATGTGTGGTACAACGGGTTGGCTGATGAGCGTTCTATCGCCCGAGAGGAGACGGACCTGGAAAGAGCGCGTGGCGGGGATGTGCAAAAAGTAGGCCTTGCGCGAGCCGGTGGGCAGGACGACGGGGTGGCTATAAACGTCGCTGCCGTAATAGTCGCGGATTTCGATCTGCACCTCGCCCTCAAAGCCCGGCCCGCTGTTCGCCATCACGACGCGGACTGGACACCAGCGTCCCTCGATGCAATAGCCGTCCATCCCGACATGGACGACGAGGCTCGGTCCGCTGTCTTGGGCCGCCGCCGTCACCCCGCCCAACAGCACCGCCATCATGGCCGCTGCTGCCAGAATGTGCCACCCCTTGCGCATACCCCTTCCCTTCGGCATCGCCATATAAACGAAGGGCAGTATAGCACAACCCCATCATCTCGCAACCACCAACCCTGCCCACTTGCCCACTAGCCCACTAGCCCACTAGCCCACTAGCCCACTAGCCCACTTGCCCACTTGCCCATTAGCCCACTTGCCCACTAGCCCACTTGCCCACTTGCCCACTTGCATACTTGCATACTTGCATACTTGCATACTTGCCATTTTCCCCCCTTTCCATTACAATGACCGCCACCTTTTATCCAGAGAAGAGCGCAATGAAAAAGTGGAGTAGCGCCGAGGTGCGCCAGAGTTTTCTTGACTTTTTTGCGGCCAGAGGACACACGATCGTCCCCAGCGCCAGCCTCGTGCCGTTCGATGATCCGACGTTGCTGTTCACCAACGCCGGAATGAACCAGTTCAAGGACGTCTTTCTGGGCCTGGGCAGCCGTCCCTATACGCGCGCCGCCGACACGCAAAAGTGCATGCGCGTCTCGGGCAAGCACAACGACCTGGAAGATGTGGGGCGCGATGGCTACCACCACACCTTTTTCGAAATGCTCGGCAACTGGTCCTTTGGCGACTATTACAAGAAAGAAGCTATCGGTTGGGCATGGGAACTGCTGACGCAGGTCTGGGGGCTGGCGCCGGAGCGGCTGTGGGCGACCTGCTTCGAGGACGAGCTGGGATTGCTGGAACGGGACGATGAAGCGGCTGGCTACTGGCGCTCAGAAACGACCATCGATCCTTCCCACATTCTCTTCTTTGGCCGCAAGGACAACTTTTGGGAGATGGGGGAAACGGGGCCGTGCGGCCCCTGCAGCGAGATTCATTACGACCGTGGGCCGGCCTTTTGCCGCCGCGCTGACGACCCCCACCACGTCTGTGGGGTCAATCAGGACTGCGGCCGCTTTATGGAGATCTGGAACCTGGTTTTCATCCAGTACAACCGCAAGGACGAGGTGACGCTGGAACCGCTGCCAGCCCGCCATGTCGACACGGGCGCCGGCTTTGAGCGGCTGGTCTCGATCCTCCAGGATGTAGAGACCAACTATGAAACCGACCTGTTCCTGCCGCTCTTGCAGCGGGTGCAGGAGCTGAGCGGCCACAGCGACGCCGGGCGGGAGGAACACATTGTCGCCTATCGCGTCCTGGCTGACCACGCCCGTGCGGCGACCTTCCTCATCGGCGATGGCGTCCTGCCGGGGAACGAAGGCCGCCGTTATGTGCTGCGCATGATCCTGCGCCGGGCGATCCGTTTTGGCCGCAAGATCGGCTTCGACAAGCCGTTTCTCTCCCATCTGGCCGAGGTGGTGATCGAGACGATGGGTTCTGTCTTTCCCGAGATCGTCAGGCGCCGGCCGTTCATCCTGACGACGATCCAGCAGGAAGAGGAACGCTTCCTGCGCACGCTCGACCTGGGATTGACCCGTCTGGGCGAGGTGCTGGCGGAGGTCGAGACGCGGGGCGGGACGGCCATCTCCGGCGAGGAGGCTTTCCGCCTCTACGACACGTTCGGCCTGCCGCTGGAAATCACCCGCGACGTTGCCGAAGAACACGGCTTGATCGTCGACGAGGCTGGCTACCACGCTGCGCTGGCGGCGCAGCGGGAACGCGCCCGCGCTGCCGAGGCGTTCGAGATGGAGGACGAAAGTCTGCACGCCTATCAGGCTCTGCTGCTGGCGCTTCAGGAGCGCGGCGTGCTGGGCGCCGACGGCGTGGAGCATGACCCCTACACCACGACAGAGCTGGAAACTCGGGTCGTGGCCCTGCTGCGCAATGGCGAGGCGGTGGACGCCGCTCAGCCCGGCGACCACGTTGAAGTTGTCCTGCTGCAGACGTGCTTCTATGTCGAATCCGGCGGTCAGGTGTCGGATCAGGGCTTGATCGCGGCCTACCCTGCCGGCGCTGACGAACCGGCCTGGGAGATCGCTGTCGAGGACGTGCGCCGGCCGGTCGCGGGCCTCATCCTGCACGTGGGCCGGGTGGTGAGCGGAACGCCCCGCGTGGGCGATATGGCCTGGGCAATTGTCGACTATGAGCGGCGCATGGACATTGCCCGTAACCACACGGCGACCCATCTCCTGCACCACGAACTGCGCTACGTCCTGGGCGAGCACGTGCAGCAGGCCGGCTCGCTGGTCGCCCCTGACCGCCTGCGCTTCGACTTTACCCACAATGCCCCGCTGACCCGCGAGGAGCTGGAGCGCGTGATGCAGGGGGTCAATGAGGCGATCCTCTCCGATTATCCGGTGACCTGGGAGCATGACTCGTACCACCGTGCGCTGGAACGTGGCGTCATTGCCCTCTTTGGCGAAAAATATGGCGAGACGGTGCGCGTTTTGCGCGTGGGCCTGCCCGAGACGCCCTTCAGCCAGGAACTGTGTGGCGGCACGCATGTCGGCGATACGGGCGAGATCTGCCTGTTCATCATCCTCTCCGAGCAGGGAATTGGCGCCGGCGTGCGGCGGATCGAGGCGGTGACCGGCCGCTGGGCGATGGAATGGGTGCGCCGCCACAAGCGGGTGCTGGAAGACGCCGCCGAACTGCTCGCCTGCCAGCCGGACGAGGTCGAGCAGCGGGTGACTGGCGTCCTGGGCGAGCTGCAGGCGGCGCGCAAGGAAGTCGAGCGGCTGCAGCGCCAGGTGGCCCGCGCCGGTTTCGAGCGGCTCATGCAGGGGGTCATCGACGTGCAGGGCGTGCCACTGCTGGCCGCGCGCGTCGATGTGCCGGACCGTGACGCGCTGCGCGAGATCACCGACTGGTACCGCGACCGTGTCAGGTCGGGTGTGGCTGTGCTGGGTGCGCTGATCGACGGCAGCCCGGCGCTGGTGGCGGCGGTGACGGCTGACCTGGTCGAGCGGGGGGTCGATGCCGTTGAGCTGGTGCGGGGCGTGGCCCGCATCATCGGCGGAGGTGGCGGCGGCCGCCCGACGCTGGCTCAGGCCGGCGGCAAGGACAGCAGTCGCCTGGACGAGGCGCTGGGGCAGGCGGCGGGGCTGCTGGCGCAGGCCCTGGCCGTCTCGCGTCCAGCGGCGGGGGGCTGAGGCTGACAGCCATGCCCTATGTGATTCACCTCCAGGAGAACGATGACTGGGCGGTTTTGCGCGGCCAGTTGCGACACGCGCCAGAGAAGCGGGTGATCATCGACCTGCCGTGGGACGCGCGCCTGCTGGTCCGCCCGCTGGATGTGGACCTGGTCCTGCGCGAGGCGGAGCGGCTGGGGTTGCATGTCGCCGTGGTCAGCAGTGACCCGGAACGCCGGGCGATGCTGCGACAGGCGGGCCTGCCCGCTTTTGCCACGCTGGAGCGGGCCGAGGCCAGTTCCTGGGCGCGGAAAAAGTTGCCGTCGGCCGAACCACCGCCGCGCGCCTGGTGGGAAGAACCGTTGCCCCTCTGGCCGCCGCCGGGCAGGCGATTTATGCCCCGCTGGGCGCGCCATGCCCGCCGTGGCTTGCAGGCGCTGGTCTTTATCGCTACCATCGCCTTCCTGCTCCTGTCTGCCTACGTCGTCGTGCCGCAGGCAAGCATCACTATGACGCCTGACCAGCAGACCGTCCAGGTCATTGTCCCGGTTTCGGTCTCTACCGATCCCGAGCAGGGCGTCGATGTCGACGCTGGCGTGATCCCGGCGCGTCAGGTGGGTGATTATTTCGAGGGCTATCTGCAGGTCGAGACGACCGGCCTGGCCCCCTTTTCGGCGGGACGGGCGACCGGAACGGTGCTCTTTACCAACCTCCTGGGGCAGGATGTGTCGGTGCCAGCCGGCACAACCGTGCGCACTTCTGCCGGCAGCTTCCCTGTCCGCTTTGCCACCACTGCCACGGTTGTGGTGCCTGCGTTTGGACAGGCCACGGCGCCCGTCGAAGCGCTCCAGGAAGGGCTGGTAGGCAACGTGCGCAGCAACCAGATCAACCAGATCGAGGGCTTTTTGGCCTTTTCCCTGCGCGTGACCAATCCAGAGGCCACCTCCGGCGGCGCGACGCAGGATGTGCGGGCGGTGTCGGAAGAGGACCGCCAACGCGCGCAGGCGCTGCTGATCGACCAGTTGCTGGACGAAGCACGTACTGGCTTGCAGGTCTACCTGGAAGGGCCGTCCCAATTTCTGCTGGACGAGTCGTTGACCGTTCAGGCGATGGAGGTCTCGTTCGACCGTTTTCTGTACGAACGGGCCGACCGCCTGGGAGTGCACATGCGCCTGCTGGTGACCGCTCTGGTGGTGGACGGGGACGATGCCGAGGCAGTGGCGTACGCTGCTCTGACCCGACGCATCCCGGCAGGCTATCGCCTCATCAGCGCCGACTTTGAGATGGGCGAGGTGGCGGAAGAATCCTCTGGCGCTGGCCTGACCTTTTTTGTCACGGCGACGGGGCGGATAGCGGCAGAGATCGATACGGGTTATGTGCGCGAGGCTGTGGTGGGCCGCCCACTTGCCGAGGCGGTCGAGAGGCTGAGCGCTGATTTGCCCGTTTCGCGGGCAGTGCGCGTCACGGTCTGGCCTGACTGGCTGGAACGGATGCCGCTCCTGCCCTTGCGCATCGACACCGAGATCATTCTGGAGTAGTCAACGCGACACGCCATGTCATCCTGAGCGAAGGGCATGTCATCCTGAGCGCAGCGAAGGATCTCGTTACAACGGCTGTCACCCTGAGCGAAGCGAAGGGTCTCGTTACGACACTGGCTACCCGACAGTTTGAAATCAGGACACGGATACACACGGGTTTCACGGATGGGCACGGATGAAATCCGTGAAAATCCGTACCATCCGTGCCCATCCGTGTCCCATTGAAC
>DAOTYD010000215.1:0-8322 GCA_034435295.1 Anaerolineae bacterium
CAAGCGATTAGCGATAGACAACAGGCGATGCGCGATAAGCGATAAGCGATAAGCGATACGCGATAGGCGATAGACGACAGGCGATGCGCGATAAGCGATAAGCGATAAGCGATACGCGAGAGGGAGAAAAATGTTGAGCAACGTAAAAGCCTACCATCGTCCTGGCGATCTGCGCCAGGCGCTGGAGCTGGTCCGCCGCCCCGGCGCTGTGCCGCTGGGCGGGGGGACGCACCTGATGGCGGCGCGAGACGAGGGGGTGAAAGAACTGGTCGACCTGCAGGGGCTGGGGCTGAGCTATGTGCAGGCTGAGCCGGCGCGGCTGCGCATCGGCGCGACGGTGACGCTGCAACAGTTCGCCGATGCGCCCGAGATGGTCGAAGTGACGCAGGGGCTGGTTGGGCCGGTGGTGCGCCTGGTGGCGGCGCAGAACATCCGCAACCAGGCCACGGTGGGCGGCGCGCTGGCGACGGGCGGCGGCGAGAACCCGCTGCTGGCCCTGCTGCTGGCGTTGGATGCCTCGCTCGTGGTCTATGCGCCGGAGGAGCGCCTGGTGTCGCTGGACTCGTTTCTGACCGATCGGCGCTCCGTGTTGGATGGGGGTGGGCTGATTGCCGAACTGGTCGTACCGCGCCTGTCTGGTGCGGTGGGGCTGGGCATGGCGCACGTGGGGCGCACCCCCGCCGATCGACCGATTGTGTGTGCCCTGGCCTGTCTGGTGGTCCAGGAGGGCCGCTGCGAGCAGGCGCGGCTGGCGCTGGCCGGCGTGGCCGGGCGGCCGCTGCGTCTACCCAGGGCGGAGAGCGTATTGCAGGGGCAGGAGGTCGCTCCGGCGCTGTGGGCCGAGGCGGTGCGTCTGGCTGTCGAGCCGCTGTCGCCGCAAGGAGACTTTCGGGGCAGCGGGCCTTATCGGCGGCGGATGGCGGTGGTCTTGTTGCGTCGGGCGCTGGAGCAGGCTGCCTCGCGCCTGCATTGATTTTCCATCAGAAAAACCGTTTGGGGGTTGACAAGCGCCTTCAAGTTGTGTATAGTATTCATACGCCAGAACGAATAAGGCGATCGGTTCGCAGAGAGCACAGGCCTGGTCGCGGGCGGGCCGGTGCTCTCTGAATCTGAAGGCGAACGCTGGCTGAGGTGTGAGCGTTGAGCGACGAGTTGGATCTGCTGATCGAAAGAGCCGATGACGAAAGCGGCGTGGAAGACCTGTTGTTGATCGGTCGGATGCGCGGCTATGTCACGTTTGATGACATTCTGAGCATCTTTCCAGAGGCCGAGGAGAACATCGACCAACTGGAGGATATTTTTTCTGTCTTGATGAATGCCGACATCCCCATTGGCGATGTCGAAGATTTGGGTGTGGTTGGGGAAAAGGAACCCGAGGAAGAGGAAGAGGAAGAGGAAGAGATCGACCTGGAAAAGGAAGGTCGATTGACGACGGAGGAGGAGGCCTACTTCCGCGCCGTCGAGGCGGATGATACGATCGGCCTCTATTTGAAAGAGATCGGCAAGGTGCCCTTGCTGGTCCAGTCCGAAGAGATCGAGCTGGCCAAGCGGATGGAGTTGGGCCTCAAGGCGCAGAAGGAACTGCAGAAGGATGGCACCGATCCCCAGCGCCGTCAGGAGCTGGAGCGGTATGTTCAGGATGGTCTGGAGGCGCGGGCGCATCTGATTCAAGCCAATTCGCGGCTGGTGATCTCTGTTGCGAAAAAGTACATTGGCCGTGGGGTGCCCTTTCTCGACCTGATCCAGGAGGGCAACATCGGCCTGATCCGCGCGGCCAACAAGTTCAACTATCGCCTGGGGCACAAGTTCTCGACCTATGCGACATGGTGGATTCGCCAGGCGGTGACGCGCGCCATCGCCGACCAGTCGCGCACGATTCGCGTGCCGGTACACATGGGCGATCAGATCAACCGTCTGTTGCGCGTCTCTCACCGGCTGACGCAAGAATTGGGACGCGAGCCGACGACGGAGGAGCTGGCCCAGGCGCTCGACATTTCACTGCGCAAGGCAGAGCAGATGCTGGCTTTTGCCCGCCGCCCGCTCAGCCTCGACATGCCGACCGATGACGAGGAAGACAGCGTCCTGGGCGACTTTATCGAGGATGAAGAAGTCGTCTCACCAGTCGAAGCGGTGAGCAATTCGGTGCTGCAGGAAGTGATCCAGGAAATCCTGCACGAACTGCCCCCGCGCGAGGTACGCATGCTCCAGTTGCGTTATGGGCTGGTAGATGGAGAAACCTACACCCTGGAAGAGGTGGGGAAAAAGCTCGGTGTGACCCGCGAGCGTGTGCGGCAGATCGAGGCACAGGCGCTGAGCCGGCTGCGGCACCCCACGCATGCCCGCCGCCTGCGCGACTTTTTGCGCGCGTAGCGTCACGTTCGTAGGACAACTGCGAGCAGTTGTCCTACGAACGTGTCTTGTGCTAGAACTCGCGCCAGAGCTGGTTGATGTCGCTTTGTTTGCTCTGCTCGGCCCGCGCAGCCAGCAGGCCGGCATAAGTGTCCTGCAGGGCCGCCACGTGTTGAGCCATCGCTTCGCCCTTGCGGCTGAGCAGCGCCTGCCAGAGGACGGCCATCATCACAGTGATGCTGGCAGCGGAGGGGACGCCGACGGGGGAGTTGGCGGCGCAGACGAGCACCAGATCGGCGACCTGAGCTGGCGGAGAAACAGGCGAGACGGTCAGCGTTGCGGTTTCAGCCCCTTTCTCTTTGGCGAACCGTAGTGTCGCCGCCGTGTCCAGCCCCGTGCCAGGGATGCCCAGCCCGATGACCAGGTCTTTGGCCCCCAGGTCCCACAGCACGCGCGCAGCCGCAGCCGGATCGGCATCGACGACGGCGGCGTTCACGCCGGCCATGCGCAGATAGTCGGCAAAGTAGGCCGCCAGATAGAGCGCTCCCGCTTCGCCCACCAGCCAGACGCGCCTGGCCTTGCTGAGTGCGTTGAGCAGCCTGCTCGCGTCGTCTGTGACCTGTGAAACCGTGGTTTCCAGATTATGGCGCTCGTTTTCCAGCAGGGCGCGGATCTTGTCCTCGTTGCTCTTGGCCTGATCAAAGTTGGCGTACTTGGCCGTCAGGTTGGCCTTGACGACCTGCTGCACCTCGTGGGAGAGTTCGCGGTACCCTTCATAGCCCAAGGTCTGGGAGAAGCGCACCACGGTTGCAGCGTCAACGCCCAGGGCCCGAGCCAGTTCGGTCGCGGTCATAAAGGCTACGTCCAACTCGTTATTGAGGATGAACTCGCCTAACCTCTTGAAACTGGGGGTCAGAGATTCATAAGCCTGTTTGATGCGTTCGCGAAACATTCTACCTCCTTTATGGTGAGCAGATGATTTGGGCAGATAAATTGCAGTTTCGCTCCTTTTCTGCTTATTGCCCATAACCCTATTATACACGAATTTGATTGTATTGCAAATAGGTACATTGATTGTAAAGCCCCTCTTTCAAAACGATTTTAATCTTTCCGTGTGTTGCAGGAAAGCTCTTTCTGTGTTACACTGGCGCCACGTTGCAGGCGAAGGAGTGTTACCAAATGGCAGATCCGCGAGTGGAGAGATTGGCTGCTGTGCTGGTTCGTTACTCGACCTCGATCAAGAAGGGCGATCTGGTTGCCATCCGCGCCATGCCCGAGGCGGCGCCGCTGGTTCTGGCCGTCTATGAAGAGGTGCTCAAGGCTGGCGGTTATCCGCTGTTGGTGCTCAGCCTGCCCGGCGTGGCCGAGGCTTTTTATCGCCTGGCTTCCGATGAGCAGCTCGAGATGATTGACCCATTCACCGAGATGCTGAGCAAGCGCCTCGACGCGCGCATCTCGATCCTTTCCGACAACAACACGCGCGAGTTGAGCGCCATCGACCCCGCCCGGCAGGCACAGTACAGCAAGGCCATGTCGCCGCTGATGAAGACGATGATGCAACGCGGCGCCAGCGGCGAGCTCAAGTGGTGCGGCACGCAGTATCCTACCCCCGCTTACGCTCAAGAAGCGGACATGAGCCTGCGCGACTATGAGGATTTCGTCTACCGCGCCTGCTTCTGCGACGAAGGCGATGCTGTGGCCCGCTGGCAACAGGTCCGCGACGAACAGCAGCGCCTGGTGGACTGGCTGCAGGGTAAGCAGGCGGTGCGCGTTACTGGCCCGAACGCTGACCTGACCCTCTCGATTGCCGGGCGCACGTTCATGAATTCGTCCGGCAAGCACAATATGCCCGACGGCGAGATCTTTACGGGTCCGGTGGAAGACAGCGCCGAGGGGTGGATACGCTTTACCTATCCGGCGCTGGCTGGCGGGCGCGAGGTGAGCGGCATCGAGCTCTGGTTCGAGAGGGGCAGGGTGGTCAAGGCGATGGCCAGGAAGAACGAGGAATACCTCCTGCGCATGCTCGATACGGACGCGGGCGCGCGCTATCTGGGAGAGTTTGCCTTTGGCACAAACAGCGGCATCCAGCGCTTTACCAAGAACATTCTCTTCGACGAAAAGATCGGCGGCTCGATCCACATGGCCATCGGCGCAGGCTATCCCGAAACCGGCAGCAAGAACGAGTCAGCCGTGCACTGGGATATGATCTGCGACATGCGCGACGGCGGTGAGATCTATGTCGACGGCGAACTCTTCTACCGTGGCGGCCAGTTCCTGGTTTAGCAGCAGGGTGTTTTTCGACGGATAACCCTCCCCCAGGTTCGGTGTCTGTGTGGCGGGCGCGACCAGAGGTCGCGCCCGCGCTTGCTATGGGTTGAGCCAGGGGTACGGCGTCGGCGTGGGGGTGGGGGTCTGGCAGATCATGGCCTGGCCCAACAAGGTGTGCAGTTCGCTGCGTTCGCCGCCGACAGCCAGCGCGTGTTGCAGCATGATCTGCCCGCTGACACACTCGCCGACGTGGATGTACGCTTCCCCCAGGCCGACGAAGAGATCGACCACGGCAGTATCAGAGACCTGGTAGAGCGAGCGGTCGCCGGCCTCGGCCAGGGCGCGGGCCTGCTCGTAACAGAGCCGGGCGTTGCCCCATGCGCCGTCGGCGGCATAGGCCTTGCCCAGCGCAAACCACAGCGCTGCCGGGCCTCCTTCTTCCAGCGCCTCCACCAGCAGGTTGATGGCCGCGCGCGGGTTGCCCACGGCGACCAGCGCCAGGCCGCGGTAATAGGCTCCCAGCGGGTCATCGGGGTAGGCCTGTCGGTATTCCTCGGCCAGGAGGAGCATGCGGCGGGCCTGTCCGCTGGCGCTGGCGACCTGCCAGCGGGCGGCGAAGGTGGGCGCTGCCAGCTCTGGCTCTAGCTCGACTGCCCGCTCGTAGGCCGTCAGCGCCTGGCGGGGGTCGTTGTAGCCCAGGCGCAGCACTTCGCCCAGCAGGATGTAGGCCGCGCTGTTTTCGCGGTCGGCGGCGATCGCTGCCTGGGCGTCGGCCAGGACGCGGTCATACTGGCGCTGCGTCAGCCAGAGTTTTCCCCGCTCCACATAGGCTGGCGCAAAGGTGGGATCCAGGGTCAGGGTCTCCGAAAACGCCTGCATGGCGCCGGCGATGTCGCCCGAGGCGCGCAGCGCCAGGGCGCGCTCGTAGGCTTCGCGGGCCAGCTCGCTCTGGACAACGACGGGGGGCGAGGTGGGGGGGATGCGGGTAGGCAGGCGCTGAGGTGAGAGGGTTGGCGCTGGCGTTGTCGCGCAGCCGACCAACAGCGGGCAGAGCAGGTACGCCAGAGCACGCATGGCGATTCGCATAGTCAGTTGATCGCTCCCGCGTACAGGTTCTCCGCCACATGTTCCAGCACTTTTTCCGCCACCTCGCTCTTGCTCATCAGGGGCAATTCGATCGCGCTGCCGTCCCGCTTCAGCAGGACGACACGATTGGTGGGGACATCGAAGCCAGCGTCCGGCGCGGTGACATCGTTGGCCACGATCATGTCCAGCCCTTTCGCTTCGAGCTTGGCGCGGGCGTTCTCGCGTAGCTGCCCGGTCTCGGCGGCAAAGCCGACGACCTGGCGCGGAAAGCCGCTCTGGGCGCGCTGCGCAGCCACGGCGCTGAGCACGTCCGGCGTGCGCGCCAGGCGCAGGGTCAATTCCTCCTGCTCTTTTTTGATCTTGTGTGCGGCGACCTCGGCGGGACGGTAGTCGGCCACGGCTGCCGCCATCAGCAGCAGGTCGGCCTGGGCGCAGGCGGCCAGCACGGCCTCCTTCATCTCTTCGGCGGTGGTCACGTCGATCCGTTCTGCGCCGACCGGCGCCGGCAGGGCGGTGGGGCCGGTGATCAGGGTGACCGCTGCGCCACGGTCGATGGCGGCCTGGGCCAGCGCAAAGCCCTGCCGGCCAGACGAGCGGTTGCTGAGAAAGCGCACCGGGTCGAGCGGCTCGCGGGTGGGCCCGGCGGTGACGACGACGCGCCGCCCGGCCAGCGATCCGCCCAATCCCATCACCCGGCGGATGTGGCCCAGGATCTCTTCTGGCTCGACCATGCGGCCCTCTCCTTCCAGCCCGGAGGCCATCCGTCCGCGGGCCGGACCCACAAAGTGGACCCCACGCCCGCGCAGGATAGCGACGTTGGCCTGGGTCGCCGCGTGGCTCCACATGCCGGCGTCCATCGCCGGCACGGCCACCACGGGACAGGAGGCGGCCAGGGCCAGCGTGGTGAGCAGGTTGTCGGCCAGGCCGTGGGTCAGTTTGGCCAGCGTATTGGCGGTGGCCGGGGCGATGACCAGCAGGTCAGCAGCGTGGGCCAGGCCGACGTGGGCGATGTGGGTGGGCAGCCCCTGGTCGGTCTGCCACATATCGGTATAGGCGGGGCGGCCGGTGAGCGCCTCGAAGGTCAACGGCGTGACGAAGCGGGTTGCCGCCTCGGTCATCACCGTATCGACCTGAGCGCCGGCCTGGGTGAGCTGGCTGGCCAGCGTGCAGACCTTGTAGGCCGAGATGCCGCCCGTGACGCCGAGGAGGATACGTTTGCCGTTCAAGAGAGGGACAGGTTCCATGCTTTCTCCCTTTGTTACTCGCTGCGGTTCATTTCGTAGATGACGCGCAGGCCGTGCAACGTCAGCCAGGGATCGACGATTTCGATCACCTGGGTCTCGCGGGCGATGATCTCGGCCAGGCCGCCGGTGGCGATGATGCATGTCTCTGCGCCCAGTTCGGCTTTGAAGCGGGCCACCATCCCTTCCACCAGGCCGACGTAGCCGAAGAGGATGCCGGACTGCATGCTGTGCGTCGTGTTGCGCCCGATGACCGACGGCGGACGGGTCAGTTCGACGCGGGGCAGCTTGGCCGTGCGCTCGAAGAGGGCCTGGGCGGCGATGCCGATGCCCGGCGCAATGGCGCCGCCCAGATAATCGCCCTCCGCCGAGACAGCGTCGAAGGTCGTGGCGGTGCCGAAATCGACGACGCAGGCGGGCAGGCGGTAGAGCGCCCGCGCCGCTGCCGCATCGACCACACGGTCGGCGCCGACCTCGCGGGGGTTATCATAGCGGATACGGACGCCGGTGCGCACGCCCGCGTCGACCACCAGCGGCGCCTGGCCAATGTATTGGCGGCAGGCCTGGACAAAGACGGGCGTCAGCGGCGGGACGACGCTGGCCAGCGCTGCGCCGCTCACCTGCTCGGGCCGGTAGCCACGGTGACGGAAAAGCTGCTCCATGAGGATGCCGTACTCGTCCGCCGTCTTTTCGTGGATCGTGCGGATGCGCCAGCTTGCGTTCAGCGAGTCACCCTTGTAGAGGCCAAAGGTGATGTTGGTGTTGCCGATGTCAATGGTCAGTAGCATGTTTTTCCTCCCTGATAGTATCCATAGCTGGGGGCATCAGAAGACGCAGAGACGGGAGAGACATTCCTTCTGGCCGTCTCGGTCGCCCCAGCGATCCCAGCGGCACCGGAAAGCGGTGCGGTTGATAACAGCTCACGGCCATGCGGGTCCGTGGCATGCGTATTCTACTTGCGGTCTCCGACTTGTCAAATTGCAAGTCCTTATGGCCGGCCAAAGTTGGCGACAAAGTAGTAATAGCCCCACTGGCCTTCGGCAACGCCCAGGCCGATTTCGGTCAGCCAGGTGGTGAGCAGAGTGCGGCGGTGCGGGTCGTTGGGCGGCACTTCGTCCATCCACATGTCGACGGCGCCCTGCGGGCTGCGGCTCTGCGCCCAGCACTCGGCCCACGAGGCCGGCACGTAGCCAGCGCGGAGGATGCGCGTCTTGATGTCGGAACCGTCAGAGCCGGTGTGGCTGCACCAGCCGCGCTGCGCGCAGTCGTTGGCCTGGCCCTGCGCCGCTCGCGCCAGGGTCTCGTTGTAGGCCAGGGGCGGCAGGCCATATTGGGCGCGGACGTCGTTGATGATGCGCGCCGCTTCATAGGGCCAGGC
>DAOTYD010000216.1:0-4451 GCA_034435295.1 Anaerolineae bacterium
TTCTGGCCCAGGAGGAAGGCCTCGCGGCCATAGTCGATGTGGGCCTGGAGGCGCAGCCAGCGCTCGATGTGGCTGGCCGCCGGCAGGGGGAGCTGACCGTCCGCGATGGCCGGCAGCGGGCGCACCTCGAAGCGGTAGAGCGCCCAGAGCACCAGCGCCGCCGTCAGCACCATGGCGCTGTAGGAGAGCGCCTGCCGCGCCAGGGCACGCCAGCGCCCCTGTCCCGCCCGCATCCAGGCCGCCAGCAGGGCCAGGGCGCCCAGCAGCGGCAGGAGCAACAGCGCGGTCAGTTTGGCCCCCTGCGCCAGGCCGAGAAAGAACGCGGCGATCCACCAGCGTTGCCGGGTCGGGCGTTGCAGGTAGCGGGAGAAGGTCGCCACCGCCCAAAAGATGAACGCCGTCGCGCCCATGTCGGTCGTCGCCAGGCTGCCGTGGGCGAGGATGTTGGGGTCGAAGGCGAACAGCGCCAGCGCGAGCAGGCCAGCAGCAGGGCCGAAGCAGCGGGCGGCCCAGCGGTAGACCGTGGCGGCCAGCAGCACGGTCAACAGAGCGACGGGGATGCGGCAGGCGACGATGACGCGGTCGATGGGCTGGTAGACCAGCACCGTCTCCTGGGCCACGCCGATCAGGTCGCCCTGCGCATAGGCGCTGGCCTGTTCTGGGGGAGTCAGGTCGGGCACGAAAAAGAGCGGCCAGGCGAAGAGGGCTTTGGCCAGCGGCACGTGCTCATCCAGCAGGCGCATGTGGCCGGTGCGCAGGAACTCGTAGCCGCTGGTGATGTGAAAGCCCTCGTCGACCGTGGCCGAGAGGCGGGTGGCCGAGGCCAGAAGCTGGGCAAAGAGGAACAGCAGGGCGGCCGTAGCCAGCAGCGGCGCGCTGTGGAACAGCAAAGCCCGGGGCTCTTCCCTTCGCTCGAGGACCATGACCTCCCAGTATAGCAACTTGAAAATCCGTGTCAAGCCGCTTGACAAAATCGGCAGTACAGGCTCAACGCGCGCCGCAGTTGCCCGCCCCCAGTCCGCGGCAGGCCAGCGACGGCATGAAAGGCTTTAACAGCCTGGCCTTGTTCATCTTTATGCTCATCCTCACCGTCTCCATCGTGCTTGCCATCATCCTGGGGGTGAGGAACACCCATCCGCTGTGGATTCTGTGAAATAGACCTTTAGGGTCTCTGGCTGAGCAGATGATGGCGCACCAGGACGCCAAAGGCGCGCGCGGTCAGCACGGGGCGCAGGACCGCTCCGGCAGGCAGGGCATCCTCGAGCTCCAGGGCCAGCGCCGGGTGATCCTGCGCCGCCTCCAGCGGCCACTCGTCGCGGGCGAAAAAGTCCTCCAGCGCAGCGCGATGCACCGTCAGCAGGCCAAAGAGGTCGCCGCGCCGCGGTCGGCTGCGCAGCCGCCCCATAAAGGTGACAATGGCCAGCGCGTCGGGCATCTCCGGCCCGCCCAGGCGCGGCGGCAGCAGGTTGACCAGGTAGGGCGTCGGCTGCTTGCGGCTGGGCGGCAGGTCGAGCCAGCCGGCCAGTTCCCACTCGTGGATCAGCGCCGTGCGCGGGGCCGGCTGCAGCCGGAATTCGACGCCCAGCTCTTCCTGCACCTCGCGGCGCAGACACTGGAGGGCAGATTCGCCCTTCTCGACCTGACCGCCGATGCCGCCGATGCCAATCGACAGGGTGCCGTCGCGGCGCTGGCCCCAGTAGCGGGGGCGGTTGACCTCGAAATAGTAACGCTCGTCGTCGTGCAGGATGGCCGAGACGCCGATCAGCGCGATCTGCCGATGGGCCAGCAGGGGGTGGTCCGCCTGGCGGAGCGCAGGCAGGAGCGCAAACAGGTCAGGCATGGGGCGACGCCCGATCGACGATGAAGCGCCAGGTCTCTTCCGCCACGGTCTGCCACTCGCTGTCGACAGTCACGCAGTGGCCCGAGTTGTGCAGCGTGATCAGCCGCTTGTCGGTCGAGCCGGCCCGCTCGAAGGTGCGCTGGGCGCTGCGGGGGTCGATGGCCCTGTCGCCGGTGCTGTGGATGATCAGCAGGGGGCAGCGGACCTGGGGCAGCAGCCGCCGCACGCGCCGGGTGAGCTTGAGCACCTGGTGAGCGGCAAAGGTGGGGTTGCGGTCGTAGGAAAGGAGACGCTGGCGCGCCGCCGGATCGGTCAGATCATCCTCTCCCTTGGGCTGCGGGCCGATAAAATATTTGAGCAAGGGAGTCAGGTAGATACGGCGGTCGGCGACCCAGGTGGCCGGGGAGTAGAGGACAATGCCGGCGATTTCCGGATGGTGGGCCGCCAGGTAGAGCGTCAGCAGGGCGCCCAGGGAGAGGCCGGCGACAAAGACCGTTTCGCAGCGGGCCTTGAGATCGGCGTATGCCGCTTCGACGCAGGCCGTCCACTCGCTCCAGCGGCGACGGTCCAGGTCCTCAATGGAGGTGCCGTGGCCGGGCAGGAGGGGCGCGGCGACGGTCAGGCCGCGCCCGTGCAAATAGTCGCCCACAAGGCGCATCTCTGGCGGCGAGCCGGTAAAACCGTGGACAAGGAGAGCGCCGGTCGCGCCCCCCGGAAGAAAGAATGGGTTGGGTGAAAGCTGCTGGTTCATCGGCAGATTTCCGTCCTGTGCTGATGGCGGTTCGACAGGCAGATTCTACCCTTCTTTGGCAGGAGGTGCAAGTTGCACCCAAATGGGGGTATTCGCAGCAGAACGCCGCTGTTTTTTGGCCACAGATTACACAGATTTCACGTAACTGCTCAAGCAAAACAGGTTTCACCACCAAGACACCAAGGTGGTAGAAGACACAAATGCTTCCCAATACGGGTAAACCGCCTGTTTCCCTTCGTGTCTTCGTGACTTGGTGGTAAAAATCCGTGTGCGCAGCCCGTGTTCGTCCGTGTCCCATTCCCTCGTCGGCTTGAGGCGAGGCTTCGCTGAGCAGTTACGATTTCACAGATTTCACGGCCTGTGATCCCCGTCAGTGGAGGCCGCCGGGTCACAGACCCGGCGGGAGCAGGACGGGCGGGGCGCTCTACCCTTTTGCCTCGAACACCCAAATGGGTAGGACGACTGCAAGCAGTTGTCCTACAAAAAGAGTAGGGCGGGCCTGGAGCCCGCCCTACTGCTGTCTTCTGGTCGGCAGAGCGAATCAGGGGTTGATGGTGATGCGCCCTTCGATCACCGGGGTGACGGGGGAGAAGGTGCGGAAGTACTCGGCCAGGGCCTCGTCCAGCGCCGGACCATAGTCGTAGGGGTCGATGGCATGATCGCGGAAGACCAGGTAGTTGTCGCCACCCTGGCGCATAAAGTTGTTGGTCACGACGTAGTAGTAGGCGTCCGAATCCAGCGCCTCCCACGCGCTGCCGTTCCAGACCTCGACGTTGGAGATGCGCGACCCGACCGGCTGCGAGGCGTTGATGGTGTAGCGCAGGCCGGCAACCTGGGCAAAGCCGCCGTTCTCGCTGGGGTAGAGCCGCGCGCCGTTCTCCAGCGCCTGGATCACGTACTGCCCCTGGAGCTGGAAAGTGGCAAGGGTGTTGCCGAACGGCAGCGTCTCGAGCACATCGCCCATCGTCACCGTGCCGGCCGAGATCGGGGCGCGCAGGCCGCCGCCGTTCTGGAAGGCGATCTGGTAGGTCGTGCCGGGGTTGGCCTCGTTGGCCATCCACAGCATGGCATCGGCGACCAGGTTACCCAGCAGGCACTCGCCCTTGCGGCAGATACGCACGCCGCCGACGTTGATCGGCAGATCGACCGTGGTTGTGCCGACCGGCGTGGCGATCAGGGCAGCCACCGCCGGGCGGTACACGTCGAGCCGCGCTTCCATGGCAGGGTCCTTGGCGATGTTCCGATTCACGTAGATGGGCAGGCGGTTGTAGTACTGCACGGTGCCATCGGCGTCAAAGATCACGTCCAGCCGACCGAGGAAGTAGCCCCACTGATAGGCCGAGACGATCAACACCGGCTTGCCATCCGCGCCGGAGACGAAGGTGGGATACGGTCCCAAGGGGGTGAGGTTGAGGGTGGGCGGAGTGAACGAGGTCGGCGCAACCGGCGTGTAGAGGAAAGTGTGGCTGTGGCCGCCGATGATGACGTCAATGCCGCTGACCGCCGCCGCCAGCGCCAGATCCTCGCCATAGCCCTGGTGCGAGAGGACGACGATCCTGTCAACGCCGAGGGCAGTCAGCTCGTCCACTGCCGTCTGAACAGCGGTGATGGGGTTGGTGAAGGTGATGTTGGGGCCGGGGCTGGAGATGTTCTCCGTTTCGGGCGTGGTCAGGCCGACGACGCCGACATCCTGGCCGTTGACATCGAGGATCACGTACGGATCGATCAGGCCAGCCATGTCCGGGTCGGCGCTGGCGTCGATGTTGGCGCTGACGACAGGAAAGTCCGCCCCGCCAATGAAGCGCGCCAGCTCCGCCGGGCCGCGGTCGAACTCGTGGTTGCCGATGGTCATGGCGTCAT
>DAOTYD010000217.1:0-2733 GCA_034435295.1 Anaerolineae bacterium
GTTCAATGCCAGGTCGGCAACGGTCTGATGGTCGATTTCGAGCAGCAGGTCGCCGCGGCGGACGCCAGCGGCGGCGGCGGGAGAATCGGGGTAGGGGGAAAGCACCACCGCGCCGTTGCTGTCATACCACAGATCGACGCCGATACCGCCGTAGGCGCCGGCGAGGCGATCTCTTTCTGCCGTTGTAGGTTGTGGTTCAAGAAAAATTGTATACGGGTCATTCAACTGGGCCAGCGCGCCGCGGATGGCGCCGTAGGTGCGCGTCTGGGGGGAAGGAAGCTCGCCGTAGAAGCTCTCTTCGAGGGCGTACCAGGCTTCCCAGAAGATGCGCATGGGGCCTCTGGCGGCCGTTTGCTGGCGGTAGTGCAGGAGGCGCTGCGTCAGCACGCCGCTGGTCAAGCAGGACATGACAATCAGCGCCACAGAGAAAGCGAGGACAATTTTTTCGCCAGTTTTGCTCATACGTCACCTTGTGCACAGAAGGCGATTGTAACACGGTTGCCAGCTTTGTGCAAAGAATACGGAGAGACACAGAAAAACGATCTGTGTTACAAGGGATCCGTGTCGCAACGAGACCCTTCGCTGCGCTCAGGGTGACAATGTTTTGCTTCGAGCACCCAGACCGGGTGAACCTGGAGCAGTCGGCGGTGGTATGATGTGAGAAGGAGGGGCTTGACAGCCCGGCAAAAGGCGGTTATAATGGCCCTACAATGATTCGGATAGTTGATATTATCCGAACCATCAAACTTGCAAACTTGCAAACTTGCATACTTGCATACATGAACCCAACCATCCAACAAGCCCTCGACCACTACCTGGACGCCGTCGCCCAGAGCCGCAGCGCCCTCACTCACCGCTCCTACGCCCAGGCCGCCCGCTGCTTCGCCGATACTCTCCAGCAGCACGGCGTCCCGCCAGCCACAACGCCCATAGCCCACATCGCGCCCGAATGGATGGCCTGGTTTATTGAGACGCTGCACCAGCACTATGCCGTTGCCACCGAAAAGCTCTATCTGACCGCCATCAACGGCTTTTACGAACACGTCGCCGCCGAGGACTGGGCCGTCGTCAGTATGGCCGCCATCAAACAGCTCCGCCAGCGCCGCTCCCGCCGCGAGGCCGCCCGCCTCCCCCCCTTCCCCCGCGACGAGATCGAGCGCATCCTCAAGGCAGCCGCCCAGGCCACCCCAGCCGACCCCGCCGACCCCCTGGCCGTCCTGCGCAATTTGAGAGATAGGGCTCTTCTTTTTACCCTCGCCGACAGCGGCCTCCGCATCGCCGAAGCCTGCAGCCTGCTCCGTGGCAACGTCGACTGGCACGAGGCCCGCGCCACGGTCCTGGGCAAGGGCGGCCAGGAGGCTGTCATCCGCTTCTCCGCCCGCAGCCTGCGCTATCTCCAGGCCTATCTGGAAGCCCGCGCCGAACTCGACGGCGCTCAGGGCCGCCCGCTGCGCGGCCTGCCTCTCTTCGCCCGCCACGACCGCGGCGCAGGCAATAAAGTCCTCCCCCTCTCTCCCCGCGCCGCCGAAAAGATCGTCGAACAGTGGGCAGTGCGCGTCCTGGGCCGCCAGGCGCGTGGCGCTATTACCCCCCACACTTTCCGCCACTATTTCGTCACCGTCGTCCTGCGCGGCACCGGCGGCAATATCCGCCTGGCCCAGGAGCTGGCCCGCCACCGCAGCATCGTCACCACCCAGCGCTATACCCACCTGAGCGATGAAGAGCTCGATCGGGGGTATCACGAAATCTTTAACGAATAGGAGTCCCATGTCCCATACCCAACAATTCGCCGAACGGGTCATCGCAAACGTCGAAAAGGTCATGGTGGGGAAACGCGCCGCTGTCGAACTGGCTGTCGTCGCCCTTCTGGGCCAGGGCCACCTCCTCATCGAGGACGTGCCCGGCGTCGGCAAGACGATGCTGGCGCGCAGCCTGGCCCTCTCTATCGGCTGCTCCTTCAACCGCATCCAGTGCACCGCTGATATCCTCCCCAGCGACATCACCGGCGTCTCGATCTTTAACCAGGCCACCCGCCAGTTCGAGTTCCGCCCCGGCCCCGTCATGGCCCAGATCGTCCTGGCCGACGAGGTCAACCGCGCCACGCCCAAAACCCAGGCCGCGCTGCTCGAAGCTATGGAGGAGCGCCAGGTCACTGTCGACGGCAAAACTTACCCCCTCCCCCACCCTTTTATGGTCCAGGCCACGCTCAACCCCATCGAGTACCAGGGCACGTTTCCCCTCCCCGAAGGCCAGCTCGACCGCTTTCTGCTGCGCATTCACCTGGGCTACCCCGCCCCGCAGGACGAGATCGACATCATGAGGCGGCAACAGTTCCACCACCCCATCACTCAACTGGAACAGGTCGCCTCCGCCGATGAGCTGGCCAGCGCGCAGGAAGCGGTCCGCTCTGTCTATGTCGCCCCGGCAGTGGAAAGGTACATCGTCCAACTGATCAACCAGACCCGCCAGCACCCCGACCTGATGCTGGGAGCCAGCCCGCGCGGCAGCCTGGCCCTCTACCGCGCTGGCCAGGCCCGCGCGGCGATGCTGGGCCGCGACCACGTCCTGCCCGACGACATCAAGTTCCTGGCCCCCTACGCCCTGGCCCATCGCCTCATCCTGACCCCCGCCGCGCGCCTGCGCGACGTGCAGGCCGTGGACGTCATCGCCTCGATCCTGGACAGCCTGCCCGTGCCCGGCGTCGAGTCAAAGTAGATGGAAGCGCAGGTCCGC
>DAOTYD010000218.1:0-11531 GCA_034435295.1 Anaerolineae bacterium
GAGAGGGGGAGTTGACAGGGGGCCGGCCAGCCTTATAATGAGCGGGCTTCTCAAAGCTTGCGGCGGGGTTGGGACCTGCCGGTTTATGAGGAGGAGTCGATGACGACGATTGTTCTTGTCCGTCACGGGCAGACCGAGTGGAATCGTGTCGAGCGCTTCCGTGGCCGGGCCGACGTGCCGCTGAACGAGACGGGCCTGGCGCAGGCCGAGGCGACCGGTCGGCGCGTCGCTGCAGAGTGGCGACCGGTGGCGGTCTATTCCAGCCCGCTCTCGCGCGCGGTCCGGACTGCGGAGGCCATTGCCGGTCGACTGGGTCTGGCTGTCCAGGTGGAACATGGCCTGGCGGACATTGACTATGGCCAGTGGCAGGGGTTGACGCCGGACGAGGCCCGTCAGCGGTGGCCTGCGGAGGTCGATGCCTGGTACAACGCCCCGCATCTGGCGCGCATCCCCGGCGGCGAGACGCTGGATGGCCTGCGCGAGCGGGCGATGGCAGCGGTGCGCGCGCTGGCCGCCCGCCACGAGGGGCAGACCATTGCTCTCGTCGCCCATACGGTCGTCAACCGCGTCATTCTGCTGGCCGTGTTGGGCCTGCACAACGACCGCTTCTGGCGGCTGCGCCAGGATACATGCGCGGTCAATGTCTTTGAGGTTGAAGATGACGTCTTTACCCTGGCGCTGTTCAACGACACGTGTCATCTGCGCGGTCTGTCTTGAGGGCAGAACGACGGTTGTCCCCCACCGGCGAGGCGGTGGCCGCGCAGGGAGCCGGGTTGACAAAAGGCCAATCCGGCGTACAATGTGGCTCTGCTGAGGCTGTTTGTCGTCGCCTCGAGTCCGAACGGAAGAAATGTTAGAGTCACTCGAAGAAACAGAACAAGACACCGCAGAGCCGTTCAAACGCAGCACGCCTTCAAAGGAGTCTGGCAGAGCGGACTGAGGCCCTTCCTCTGGGGTGGTGAGCCGCCGGGGGCCGCAGGACGCGCTGCGGCCCTTTTTCGTGCCCTGCGGTGGCGTCTTGAACCAGACCACTCCAGAGGAGGCTGCAATGCTCTACCTGAGTCAGCTTCAAGGGCAGAAGGTTTGGGATGCCTGGGGCCGCCCTGTCGGGCGCTGCGCCGACATCCTGGTCAGTAATCTGGAACAGCCGTTTCCCCCCGTTGTGGCGCTTTCGTTGAAGGAGCGCAACGCCCCTGCTCGCCTGATCTCTGCTGCCCAGGTCAGCGAGTTGTTCCCCGGCGTGGTGCTCAAAGTCCCGCGCGAAGAAATCCGTCCCTATCTCCCTGCCGGGGATGAGCTGCCCCTGGGCGAGCGCATCATGGATCGCCAGATCGTCGACACCGAAGGGCGACGGGTCGTGCGCGTCAACGACCTGCAGATCGCCCGCCTGGACGATCGCTTCCACCTGGTCGGCGTGGACGTGGGCGGCCGTGGCCTGCTCCGTCGCCTGGGAATGGAGCAGCCAGCCGCTACCATTGCCCGCCGTCTGAACCGCCGCCTGCCGGAGAAGGTCATCCCCTGGGAGAACATTGCCCCGCTGCAGCAGCAGGACCCCCTGCGCCTGCGCGTCTCGCGGGAAAAGATCAGCCAGCTTCCTCCCGCCGACATCGCGGCGATCCTGAACGACCTCGACCGACCCACCAGCTATGCCCTGCTCACGCAACTGGACAACGAGACGCTGGCCGACGCCCTGGAGGAAAGCCCGCCGGAGGTGCAGGTTGCCGCGCTCTCGCAGTTGGCCCCCGAGCGGGCCGCCGACGTGCTGGAAGAGATGGGGCCGGACGAAGCGGCGGATGTCCTGGCCGACCTGCCGCCCGAGACCAGCGCCCAGCTTCTGGAACTGATGGAAGATGAGGATGCCGAGGATGTGCAGACTTTGCTGGGCTATCCGGAAGATTCGGCTGGCGGCATCATGACCACCGAGTTTGCCTGGGTGCCAGAGGGATTGCGCGCCGCCGAGGCGCTGGACTTTTTGCGCCGTTCCCCCGACGCCCAGGATGACGAGGCCATGCACTATGTCTACATCCTCGATGCTGACCAGCGCCTGCGCGGCCAGATCAGCCTGCGCGACCTGGTCATGGCCCCGCCAGAGCAGCCGCTGGCAGAACAGGCCAATGACTCGCCGATCACCGTGACGCCGCTCACGCCCCAGGAGGAGGTCGCTTACCTGGTGGCCAAGTACGACCTGCTGGCCGTGCCGGTGACGGACCCGGAGACAGGCAGGATGTTGGGCATTGTCACGGTGGACGATGCCATCGATACGGTGCTGCCGACGGCGTGGAAAAAGCGCCTGCCGCGCCTCTATTGAACTGCTCCCGGAGACAGGTATGAAAGCCCAAGTCACTTTCGTTTCTCTGCTGCGGCGGCTGTGGCTCTTGCTGGCTTTTTTGGGCCCTGGCCTGATCACCGCCAGCGCCGACAACGACGCGCCGGGCATTGCCACTTATTCGATGGCCGGCTCGACCTATGGCTACCGCTTTCTCTGGCTGGTGGTTGTGGTGACCATCGGCGAGGTGGTTGTGCAGGAGATGGCGGCGCGGATGGGGGCGGTGACCGGCAAAGGGACGGCCGACCTGGTGCGCGAGCGCTTTGGCGTGCGCCTGACGGCCTTTGCCATGCTCTGTCTGCTGTTGGCCAACCTCGGCACGACGGTGGCGCAGTTTGCCGGCATCGCTGCTGCGGCCGAGCTGTTCGGCATCAGCCGCTACATGGCCGTCCCCCTGGCGGCGCTGCTGGTGGCTGTCGTTGTCTTGCGCGGCAGCTATAACGTGGTCGAAAAAGTGTTGCTGGGGCTGTGCCTGGCGTCGCTGAGCTATGTCATCACCGCCTTTGCCGTCCGCCCGCCGTGGGGTCATGTCCTGCAACAGGCCCTCATCCCCTCTTTTCAGAGCGATCCCCGCTATATTCTGGCCGTCCTGGCGACCATTGGCACGACGATCACGCCGTGGGGCATCGTCTATATGCAGGCGTCGGTGGCGGACAAGGGCGTGTCGCTGCGGGATTACCGTCACACAAAGCTCGATGTGATGGTTGGCGCGGCGTGGGGCAATGTGGTCTCTGCCTTTATCATCATCTGCACCGCTGCCACGCTCTACGTGCACGGCATCGCGGTAGAGACGGCGGAACAGGCGGCGCAGGCGCTGCAGCCGCTGGCCGGCGCTGGGGCGCGCTATCTGTTCTCGGCGGGGCTGCTGGGCGCCTCGCTGCTGGCGGCGTCGGTGCTGCCGCTCTCGACGACCTATGCCGTGTGCGAGGCGTTTGGCTGGGAACGCGGCCTGGACCAGCGCCTGCGCGATGCGCCGATCTTTTACGGTCTCTACATCGCCTTTATCGTTGTCGGCGTGTTGATCGTGCTGATCCCCGGCGCGCCTCTTTTTCTCATGATGTGGCTCTCCCAGTCGATGAACGCCATCCTGTTGCCGGTGCTGCTGGTGTTGGTCATCAAACTGGCCAACGACCGGCGGCTGATGGGCGAGTGGGTCAACAGCCGCCTGCAGAACGCCCTGGCGATTGGGCTGACCGTTCTGATCGGCGCGATCACCCTGGCGCTCTTTGTCCTGCCCGTGGTGATGGGGGGCTAGAGAGGCCGCCTGGCAGGGTGTTTATCTCTGGCCGAGCTCGTCGTAGAGGGCGGCGATCTGGGCCACCATCTGCCGCACGTCGAACTCGCGCCGGGCGCAAGCGCGGCCCTGCTGCCCCATCTCCTGACGGCGCGCCGGCTCGTTCAGCAGCGTCAGGCAGTGCGCGGCCATGCTCTCCAGATCGCCCGGCTCGACCAGGTAGCCGGTCTGGCCGTGCTGGATCGCCTCGGCCACGCCGTCGGCGCGGTTGGCGACCACCGGCACGGTCATGGCCATGGCCTGGGGGATGACGCGGGGCAGCCCCTCCCACAGCGAGGTCAGCAGAAAGACGTCCATGGCTGCCAGCATGCGCGGCACGTCACGGCGCAGGCCGGTGAGCACCGTGCGATGGGCGATCCCCTCCGTGGCCAGCGCTGCTTCCACCTGGCCGCGCAGCGGGCCGTCGCCGACCAGCAGGAAATGACAGTCGGGCCGGGCGCGGGCGACGCGCCCGGCGACGCGCACCCAATCGAGGGGGTTCTTTTGCGCCGAGAAGCGGCCGACGTTGCCCAGCACCGGCGCATCGAGGGGCAGGCCCAGTTCGCGGCGGACGGCGGCGCGGTCGAACTCTGCCGGGTCGAACTCGTCCAGGGGGATGGCGCTGCGGATGAGGCGGTACTGCTGGGGCTGGCCGATGCCGGCGCGCAGGCCCTTGTCGATGTCGGGCCGGGCGACGACGATGAGGGCGTCGGTAAAGCGCGCTGTCAGCCGCTCCAGCAGGATGTAGGTCCAGCGCGCCGGCGCGGCCATATAGTCGTGGAAACTCCAGCCGTGGACCGTGTGGACGATGAGCGGCGTGCCGGCCAGGCGGGCGGCCATGCGGCCGAGGATGCCGGCTTTGGAACTGTGGGTATGGACGATGGCGAAGCGGTTCTGGCGGATGAAGCGGGTGAGCTTGATCAGAGCGGTCAGGTCCTGGCGCGGGTCGATCTGGCGCACCAGTTCGGGGAGGATGGTGAGGGGGATGCCGCGCGCGCGGGCCTCTTCGATCAGGCTGCCCTCGCTGCCGGTCTGCGGGCCGCAGAGGAGGTGGACGGCGAAGCGGGCGGGGTCGAGGAGGGCGGCGGTGTACATGGTGTTTTCCTGTGCCCCGCCGACGATGAGGCGGGTGATGAGGTGGAGGACGGGGATTTGCGGGTTGCCCATGGCGTGTTACGTGTTGCGTGTTACGTGTTACGTGTTGCGTGTTGCGTGTTGCGTGGTGTGTGTAGCATGCTGATACCAGTCGACCGTGTGGCGCAGGCCTTTGTAAAAATCCACTTCGACGCGGTAGCCCAGCTTTTCCTGGATGGCAGCAATATCGGCCTGCGAGTGGCGCACGTCGCCGGGGCGGGCGGGGTCGTGGACGGAGGCGATCTGGGTGCCCAGGATGTCGTTCAGCGCGGCCAGCAGGTCGAGCAGCGTGTAGCGCTCGCCGCAGGCGACGTTGAAGGTTTCTCCGGTGACGCGCGGTACTGTGGCGGCCAGCAGGTTCGCCTGGACGACGTTGGCGACGTAGGTGAAGTCGCGCGACTGCAGCCCGTCGCCATAGACCGTGGGAGGCTCGCCGCGCAGCAGGGCGGTGACGAAGCGCGGCACGACCGCCGCGTAGTGCGAGGTGGGGTCCTGGCGCGGCCCGAAAACGTTGAAGTAGCGCAGAGCGACCGTCTCCAGCCCGTAGACCTGCCAGAAGACGCGGCAGTAGTATTCGCCGGCGATCTTGGTGATGGCGTAGGGTGACTTGGGCATGGGCAGCATGTCCTCGCGCTTGGGCAGGGTGGGGCTGTCGCCATAGACGGATGACGAGGAGGCGTAGACGACCCGCTTCACTCCGGCGTCGCGGGCGGCCAGGAGGACGTGCAGCGTGCCGGTGGCGTTGATGGCATGGGTCGTCAGCGGATCGTCGATCGAGCGCTGCACCGAGGGGAGCGCCCCCTGGTGGAGAACGACGTCCACGCCGGCCACCGCCCGGCGGACCACATCCAGGTCGCGCAGGTCGCCTTCGATCAGCTCGATCTGACCCAGAAACGGGGCGATGTTCTCCCGCCTGCCGGTGCTGAAATCGTCCAGCACGCGCACGCGCTCGCCGCGCCGCAGCAGTTCTTCGACGATGTTGGAGCCGATAAAGCCAGCCCCGCCAGTGACCAGATAATGGGCCATGCAATCCTCCTTGTCACCTTGTCTCCTTGTCTCCTTGTCACCTTGTCTCCTTGTCCCCTTGTCTCAACAGTAACTCTGCATACAGGCGCTCCGTCTTCCGGACCATCCGTTCGACAGAAAAATGCTGCGCCACGCGCTCTCGGCCTGCTTTTCCCATTCTACCCCGCAGTTCGGGGTCGCGCAAGAGAGCGGCGATGGCCTGCGCCAGGGCGGCGGAGTCGCGGGGCGGCACCAGCAGGCCGGTGACGCCGTCCACTACCACCTCCGGTGTCCCGCCAACCGCGGTGGCAACGACGGGCAGGCCGGCGGCCATTGCTTCCAACACCGTGGTTGGCAGTCCCTCGTAGTGCGACGGCTGGACGAAGAGGTCGAAGGCGAGCAGCCAGCGCGTCACATCCGGCTGGAAACCGGCCCAGTAGACGCGCGCCGAAAGCCCCAGGCGGGCGGTCAGCGATTCCAGCGCGGCGCGCTGCGGCCCGTCGCCGATGACGACCAGCGCAGCGTCCTCCACCTGGGGCAGCGCTTCCAGCAGAACCTCGATCCCCTTGGCCGGGTCGAGCCGGCTGACCGTGCCCAGCAGCAGCCCCTCGGGCGGCAGGCCCAGCGCGGCACGCGTTTCCTGTGGCGAGGGCAGTGGCAGTTCGGGCAGCTCGACGCCGTTGGGGATGAGGACGAGCTTTTCCTCCGGCAGGCCGATGTGCGTGCGGCAAAAGTTGCGCACGTTGGCTGAGACCGCCACTATCCGGTCGGCCAGGCCATCTGTCCAGCGGTTGAGTCGGTAGCGCCACGGGCTCTCCATCGCCATTGTGTGCTCGGTGCAGATGACAACCGGCACACCGGCCAGCCGGCCCAGGATGCGGCCGGGGATGTTGGCGTGAAAGAGGTGGGTATGGAGGATGGCAGGGCGTTCGCAGCGCAGCAGGCGATAGAGCCGCCAGAGGGCATCCCAGCGCCATTTGGCTGCCATCCCCAGGTCAGTGACGGGAACGCCGAGGGCGCGGATCGCCTGCGCTGCTGCACCGTCGCCGTTGTAGAGACAGGCGACGGCAGGCGAGAAGCGGCTGCGGTCGAGACGGGTCAGCAGGCGCGTGAGCGCTGTCTGCGCACCGCCGGTGGAGAGCTCGGTGATGAGGTAAAGGACCGGGACGGGCATTCAGACGATCCCTTCTGCCGGGCTGTTCAATGTTGCCCGCGGACGGTCCACGTAGGTGCGGAACCACAACTCCAGGCAGACGAGCTGCCAGATGCGGTAGCCGTGGTTGACCTGCGCGGTGGCGTGTTGTGCCAACATGGTGCGCACCGCTTCGCCGTCGAGGATGCCGCGGCCGAGCGTGCGCGGGTCGAGCAGCAGGTCGTGGGCCAGCGGACGCAGGTCGCGGCGGAACCAGCGCCCGATGGGCAGGCCAAAGCCCTGCTTGCCACGGCGGAGGATGGCTGGTGGGAGGTAATCGCGCATGGCGCGCCTGAGCAGGTACTTGGATGTCTGGCCGCGCAGTTTGAAGTGGAGAGGCAGGCGGGCGGCAAACTCGGCCAGTTCATGATCGAGAAAAGGCGAGCGACCCTCGATCGAGTGCAACATGGTGGCGATGTCGGCCTTGACCAGCAGGTCGTCGGGCAGATAGGTGTGGATGTCGGCATACTGGGCGCTCTCGACAAGGTCGGGGCTATCGGCGGCAGCGTAGGCGGCTTCCAGCAGCTCGAGCGAGTCGATGTGGGCCATGCGCGCGCAAAAGTCGGCGCTGCAGATCTGGGCCTTGGCTTCATTGTCCAGCAAGATGATCCAGCGCGCGTAGCGGCGGGCGGGGGAATCTTCCAGGGCGAGGACAAAGCGCTTGAGGCGGCGGAAGATGTCGCGGCGGTGGGTCGATTCGGGCAGACGGCGGGCCAGGGGAGCGATCAGATGCCAGCGCAGCCAGTGCGGCAGTTGCTCGTATTGGGCAGCCAGGCGGGCGGCCCGGTAGCGCTCATAGCCGGCAAAGGCCTCGTCGCCGCCGTCGCCGTTGAGCGCCACAGTGACGAATTGGCGTGTCTCGCGAGCGACGTAGCAGGTGGGCAGAGCGGAGGAGTCGGCGTAGGGTTCGCCATAGGCCCAAACCAGTTCTGGCAGCATGGCGATGGCGTTGGGTGTGACGGTGAATTCGTGGTGCTCGGTGGCGTAGCGCTCGGCCACCTGGCGGGCGTAGCAGAGTTCGTTGAAGGACTGCTCGTCAAAGCCGATGGAAAAGGTCTTGACCGGCTTGCTGGTCGCCTCGGCCATCATAGCGACGACCGCGCTGGAATCGATCCCGCCGCTGAGGAACGCGCCCAGCGGCACGTCGCTCATCAGTTGCAGGCGGGTCGCTTCGCGCAGCAGGGCCAGCAGGCGCTCGACGGCTTCTTCCTCGCCGATTTCCAGTTTGGGGGTATAGCGCAGCGTCCAGTAGCGTTCGACCGTGACGTGGCCATCCTGCCAGAGCAGCGTGCTGGCAGCAGGGAGCTTGCGAATGACCCGGAAAGCCGTCTGCGGCGCGGGGATGTAGCCGTAGGTCAGGTAATGGTGTAGGGCTGTTTCGTCCACCTCGCCGGAGACGGCGGGGTCTTGTAGAAGGGCCTTGATCTCGGAGGCAAAAGCCAGTCCGTCGGGTGTCTCGGCGTAGAGTAGGGGCTTTTGCCCGAAGCGGTCGCGGGCCAGGAGCAGGGAGCGGCGACGCCCGTCCCACAGGGCGAAGGCGAACATGCCGCGCAGGTGCTGGACACAGCTCTGCCCGTGCTCCTCGTAGAGGTGAAGGATGGTCTCGTTGTCCGAGGCGGAGCGATAGTGGTGGCCGCGCCGTTCGAGGGCGGCCCGCAGGTCGAGGTGGTTGTAGATCTCGCCGTTGCAGACGAGCCAGATCGAGCCGTCCTCGTTGCACATCGGCTGGCGGCCGGCGGGGGAGAGGTCGACGATGGCCAGGCGGCGGTGGCCCAGGCCAATGGCGCCGGCGATCCATACCCCTTCGCCATCCGGGCCACGGTGGACCTGGGCAGCGTTCATCCGCCGGATGATGGCCTCATCCACGGGTTGGGCGGGGTCGAGGTTGAGCTTGCCAGCGATACCGCACATAGCTATCCTTTCAGGTGTTCCTGAATGATGCGTTCCATCTCGTCCACGCGATGGTCCCACGAGTGCTGCTGAGCGACGGCAAGCCGCTCGTGCTGCTGCTCCGGGCTGTTCTCAGCCAGCGCCCTGTCCACGCACTTGACGAATGCTTCTGGCGTGGCAGCCACGTAAACTACATTCCCCAGTTCCCGCGCCTCTGGGTGCTCAGTGCTGACCACGGGTTTGCCCGCGGCCAGATACTCATAGAGCTTGAGCGGGCTGCGGTAATAGCCCCGCTCGTCGGCCACATAGGGGAGCAGACAAACATCCATCCCTTTGACGAGTGCGGGTATCTCGGCAAATGGGTGCTTGCCCAGAAAATGGACGTTCGGGAACACGCGCAGCCGGCGCAGTGGAAGATCGTCCAATGTCCAGGGGTACGTATCGCCGACAAAGACCAGCGACCAGGCAGGGCGGCTGTGCGCCAGATGCTCCAGCACGGTGTAATCCAGCCGCTCATTGATGTGGCCGACATAGCCGATGCGCGGATGGGGAAGGTCAGCGATGGCCGGGTGCACGGGTACATCCTGGGCAAAATGCTCCACGTCCGCGCCGCTGGGGATGCGGTAGACGTGGGGGTGCAGTTGGCGTTTGGCCTCGTAGGTCGGCGGCGAGTTGGCAAAGACGAGATCCACCCGGCGCAGCAGGTCAGTCTCCAGCACGGTGATGGTCCGCCGCTTGCGGCCAGAGGTGCCGGCGATGAATTCATCAATGCAGTGGTAGATGCTGAGGCGCTCGCCAAACTGGCCGATGAGAGGGCCTTGTTCGGGGTTGTAGAGCCAGAGAATTGGCGAATCAGTGAATGAGCGAGTGAGCGAGTGGATGAAGCAGGTGGTGAGCCATTGGTTGATGCGGTTGACGGTTGGTGAGTAGTAGCGGCCGGGCAGCAGCGGCGGCAGGCTGACGATCCACAGGTTTTCGGCGATCTGGCGCGGTCCTTCGCGCCAGCGGCGGAATTTGCGCTGGCGCAGGGCCGGGTAGCGCAACAGGTGCTCCAGGCCGGCGGGTTGTTCGATGAACAGAACGCGATAGCCGCGCCGGGCGAAGCGCAGCATCACCTGCTGGCGGCTGCCCCACGGGCCGTCCCAGTCGGTGGAGGAGAAGCAGAGGATATCCAGCCGGTTCACTGATTGCTCCCCGTCTTCTGCGCCAGCCAGACAAGCGAGTAAGCCCACAGGTTTTCCAGTTGCCTCGGAACGTGCCAGTCAATCCGTGGTTTTCCCAACCGGCGACGCAGGCGGTTGAGTGGAGGGAATGGGTAGCTCCAACTGTTCTGGCGGATGATCTCGAATCCGGCTGATTGCAGGGCGGCGTTCAGGGTGCGGGGGACGAAGAAACGGAAATGATACCCCTCGCCTGGAGGGGGATGACCCAAGAGCCCCCGGATTCGATGCAGGATCCAGCCACAGTTGGGTGTGCTCAACAGCAGCAGGCCATGCGGTCTCAGGATGCGGGCGGTTTCCTTGAGCAGGTGCTGAGCCAGGGGGATATGTTCGATGACATCGAGCATGACCGCCAGATCGAAGCTGCTATTGTCCAGCGGAAGCGGTTTGTTCAAGTCGGCCTGCCTGGCCTCGAACCCCAAGGCCTGACACGCGGCCACGTTATCGGGATCGATGTCCAGACAGGTCACCTGGAAACCTCTCTGCTGCAGCGTGCGCGAGAACTCGCCGCGCCCACAGCCCAGGTCCACCGCCTGAGGGTATCGGTCGGCGTCTGGTAATGCCTCCGCTGCAAATCTATACCAGCTCCTATCGAATCGTTCGCTGCGCATATTTTGTCATCGGCTGCTGACTTCAGACCTTCTGGATCTGTAGATCGGGCTCCACAATCGCCTGCCCGCTGCGCCCGGATTCGCGCAGCTTCTCCGCCAGGTGTAGGGCGCGCAGCCCCTCGGCGCCGGTGACGACGGTTGGCGGTTTGCCGCGCACGGCGGCCAGGAACGTCTCCAGCTCCGCGCGCAGCGGCTCGCGCTGCGCGACACGCAGAGAGGCTCCGTACTGCACCAGCGTGCGGCCCACTTCCCAATCGTAGGCGCCTTTCAGCTCACCATTTGGGTGGATCATTCGTCCTGCTGGATGAAATCGGTTGCAACGGGAATGCGCTGGTTCTCGCGGCGCAGGAGATCGCGCATCATCTTCAACGCCATGCGTAGTTCCTCCAGACGCAGCAGGTAGAGCAGTCCCAGGTAGACAGCCACGCCGCTCCCGACTATCAGGAGCAGCACGCCGATGCGCAGCAACGTGCTGGCGGCCAGCGGGTAGAGTGCCGCGTCGAGCGGCGCGATCAGCGCGGCCATCCCGCCGGCGGCCAGGCCCATCTTGACCAGGGCGATCGCGATACGCCGTCCGTCCAGCGGGCCCAGCTCCTGGCGCAACCTGGCGAAATAGACCACCGTGCCGAACGCTTCCGTCGCGCTCAAGGAGATGGCTATCCCGGCCAATTGCCAGGTGGGAATGAGCGCCAGGTTCAGGCCGGTGTGGACGACCAGGATCAGCGCGCTGGCGATGGCGGGAAAGACGAGCTGCTGACGGGCGATAAAGACCCGCGCGCCGATGAAGGTCAGCGCCCGGAAGTAGAGGCTCAGGCTGAGGAATGCCAGAGCGATGGCCGTGGCCTGGGTGTCCGCCGCGTCGAACGCGCCGCGCTCGTAC
>DAOTYD010000219.1:0-5037 GCA_034435295.1 Anaerolineae bacterium
CATTCCGAGAGCGTATCAGATTGGGGACATGGCGGGAGGTTTATGATGCCACCCTGGGAGCGCGGACGTCCCGTCCGCGCTGCCGGCGGGCGGGGACGCCCGCGATCCCGGGAAACCCGGACGTCCCGCCCGCGCTGCCGGCGGGCGGGGACGCCCCGTTTCTGGATCGGAGACGCGGTTTGCGATCAGCGATCAGCGATTAGCGATCAGCGATTTGCGATTTGCCTCGCCCGGTTGCGCTCTCCCCTGCTCGCGGTATAATCGGATCAGGAGGCTGCCGTGTTTGTCAGAGATGTGATGACGCCCAATCCGATCGCCGTTCGCCCGGACAGCGATCCCCTTGCCGGCATGGCCATTTGCAAGAGCGGCGGAGTCGACCGTTTGCCGGTGGTGGACCAGAGCGGCAGGCTGGTGGGTATTGTCACCGAGAATGACCTCAAACTTTTCCTTTCCACCGCACCTTCTCCGGGCGTGATGCAGCGCCAGCACCGCGTCGAGCAGGTCATGCGCTCGCCGGTGATCTCGGTGCAGCCGGATTATCCTCTGGAGGAGGCGGCGCGGCTGATGATCCGGTATGGCATCGGCGGGCTGCCGGTCGTCGAGGGGGAGCGCCTGGTGGGCCTGATCACGCGGGCGGACATTTTCGCCCAGTTCGCCAGGGCGCTGGGGGCCGACACCGACCTGATTCGGCTGACCGTGCGGGTGCCGGATCGGCCGGGCGAGCTGGCCAAACTGGCCGGCCGCATCGCCCAGGAGGGGGGCAATATCTGCTCGGTCGTCTCGCACTGCGTCGAGTCGTGCGGCTGGATGAACCTGACCCTGCGTGTGGCCGGCGTGGAGCGCGACAGGCTGTTGGAGACCATCCGCCTCGATCCGGCGGTCGAGATTCTTTCGGTCTGGATGCGCGAGCCGGAAGAGGTGTCTGGCAAATGAAGCGCTGGTTGATCTTGCTGGCCGTCTTGCTGCTGAGCGCATGCGGCCCGCAGCCCACGCCCGAACCGGTGCGCCCCGCTGGCGATGCCTTTCCCGCCGTCGAGGCGACCCCGCCGCCGCAAGAGCTGCTCGTCGCGGGCCAGGCCACGGACGGCGAGTTAGGGGAGGGCGAAGTCGACCGCTGGGTCTTTGCCTCGCCCGGCGGGGAACTGGCGACGGTCGAAATCTGGTTCCGCCCGGCGACAGCCTCGGGGCCAGATGCCAGCCTGCAGGCCATCTTGTTGGGGCCTGACGGCGGCGAGTTGGTGCGGGAAAGCGGCACGGTCATCCTGCCCCCCTACATCGTCGAGCAGGAGCTGGCACAGACCGGCTCTTATATGCTGCGGCTCGAAGCGCTGTCGGGCGCGCCAGGCCGCTACACGATCCTGCTGACGCTTTCGCAGGAGCGCCTGCTGACCCGTTCCGAGATCTATACCGGCACGCTCTTTGCCGGCGGCCCGCCCGAGACGGGCGGGGACGGCTCTGTCGCCGGCTGGGGCTTTATCTGGCCCAGCCCGCGGCGGGCGATTTCGGGCTGGTACTTTCACGACCCGGCCAATCCCAACCACGCCGGCCTGGACATTGCTGCCTGGCTGCACGATCCCATCTTTGCCGCCGCGGGCGGGACAGTTTCTTTTGCCGGGCCGTCGGGCGGCTATGGCAACCTGGTGTTGATCGACCACGTCGATGGCTGGCAGACGTGGTACGCGCACCTTTCCTACATCGCCGTGACGCCAGGGGACGAGGTGGCTCAGGGCGATACCATCGGCGCGGCCGGCTCCACCGGCTATTCTACCGGTCCCCACCTCCATTTCGAACTGCGCTACAACGGGCATCCGGTCGACCCGTTGGTCTATCTGCGCTGATCGGGCGATTGCCCATGGTCTACACTTACCGCTATGGCTGATTTTCCCCCAACGGACGACGATCAGAGCTTGCAGCCGGGCACAGCCCAGGTGCTGGCGGAGGTCGAGCGCCGGCGGCAAGAGCGGGCTCTTCCGCGCAAGATGTCGCCTTTCGAGCGGCGGCTGGTGCTCGCTGCTGACCGCTTGATCTACTGGCTGGCGCGACACTGGCTGACCGTTGCCAACATCTTTGTCTTTCTCTACGTGGGGGTGCCCGTTCTGGCCCCTGTGCTGATGGCTGCCGGGATAGAGCGTCCGGCGCGGGTGATCCATGCCCTCTACACGCCGCTGTGCCACCAACTGCCCTTTCGCTCCTTTTACCTCTTTGGCCCGCAGCTCACCTACACGGCGGAGGAGCTGAGGCAGTGGGTTGGCTCGTCGGCCCTGCTGCCGCACAGTTTTCTCGGCAATGCCGAGCTTGGCTTCAAGGTCGCCCTCTGCCAGCGCGACGTGGCGATCTATGGTGCCATTCTGCTGGCCGGCCTGGCCTATGGACTGAGCGGCAAGCGCTGGCGGCCGATGCCGGGCTGGGCTTATGTCGTCTTTGGCCTGATGCCGGTAGGATTGGACGGCGGCCTGCAGTTGTTGTACTATTTTCTGATGCAGACATTCCCCTCCCTGCAACTGCCCTCCTTTGAGAGCACCCCCCTGCGGCGGGTGATCACCGGTGCGCTCTTTGGCCTGGCGACGGTCTGGCTGGCCTATCCCTACATCCAGGCCACTTTCCAGGAAATTGTCGAGACGCTGGAGAAGCGCTTTGGCTGGCACTAGTCCTCGTGTATCGCCTGTCACAGATCGCTTATCGCCTGTTGCCCGTCGCCTGTCCCTGATCGTTCTTGTGCTCCTGGCCGCCTTTCTGCGTCTCTGCTGGCTGGACAAGGTGCCGCCGGGGTTCACCCACGACGAGGCCGGCCACGGCCATGACGCCATCGCCATCCTGCACGGCGCGCGGCCGATCTATGAGACGGTGGGCTATGGGCGCGAACCGCTGTACGACTATTGGGTCGCCGGCCTGATGGCGCTGGGCGGCGCGGGCGGCGACGTGCTGCGCTTTGCCTCCGTCCCGCTGGGGCTGGCCACGCTGCTGTTGACCTTTGCCTGGGCGCGTCGGGCCTTTGACGACACCACGGCGCTGCTTGCCGTGGCCTTTCAGGCGGCCTCTTTCTGGTCGCTGGCGACCAGCCGCCAGGCGCTGCGCTCCAGCCTGCTGCCCGTCCTCTTTGCCGCCGCCGTCTACCTCTGCTGGCGCTGGGTCGAACCGCTGCCAGCAGGAGCGCAGGCGCGGCCCCGCTGGGGACTGGCAGCGCCCTTTGCCCTGCTGGTCGGCGCGACGCTGTACACCTACGTCCCGGCGCGCATATTGTGGGCCGTCTTTGCGCTTTTTCTCGCCTATCTGGTGCTCTTTCACCGCCAACTGGCCCGGCGCATCGGCCTGCCTCTGCTGGTGGGCCTCCTCGGCGGCCTGCTGCTGGCGGCGCCGTTGTTCGCTTACCTGCGCGCCCATCCGGGGGCGGAGCAACGCCTGGCGATGCTGGACGAGCCGCTGCGGGCGTTGTGGGCGGGGGACGCCTCGGTCATCCTGCAGCGGACGTGGAGTGGCCTGGCGGCGTTCTTCATCCCCGGCCGCGGCGACGACTTTCTGGCTTACAACATTCCCGGCCGGCCCTTCTTCGACCCCCTGACGGGGGCGCTCTTCCTGGCCGGGCTGGGCCTCTGCATCGCCCGCTGGCGTCGCCCGGCCTGTGCGATGGCCCTGCTGTGGTTTCTCATCGGCGTCGCGCCGACGCTGGTCACCGGCGCTGCGGCCAGCACGACCCGCAGCATCGCCGCGCTGCCGGTGGCTTTTCTGTTCCCGGCTCTGGCCGTAGTCGAGGGGATGCGCCGGGCAGGGCGGCGGCTGGCCCGGGCGATCGTCCTGGCTGCGGTTGCCCTGATCCTGGTCAGCGGTGGCCTGGCCGCCCGCGACTATTTCCTCGTCTGGGGCCAATCGCCCGATGTGCGCGCCGCCTATCAGCACACCCTCGTCGAGATGGCCGGCTATCTGGATGGCAGAGCTGCTGGCGGGACAGTGGTCCTGTCCACGATCTACCCCCAGGCGCCGCACGACCCCTACGTGTTCGAGATGAGCCTGCGCCGACGCGACCTGGCGACGCGCTGGTGCGACGCTCGGCGGGCGCTGCTCGTCCCTGCGGTGCCACAGGCCCGACTGCTGGCCCCCTCCAGCGCCCCGCTCGACCCGTACTTTGCCAGTCTGGAGGGGCTACAACAACAGGAGCAGGTGAACATGCGGCCCGGCGACCTCGATCCCTTCTTTCTCGTCTATGCCTGGGAGCCGCCGCGCACGCTGGCCGCGCTGCAAGAGCGGGCTGCAGGCGCGCCGCTGGAGCTGGCGCTGCCGGTCGACCTGGGCGGGGCGCTCCGTTTCCTCGGCTATGAGCTGCGCACGCCGGAGGTCGCAGCAGGTGGACAGGTCGAGCTGCTGACGCTGTGGCAGGTGACCGACCCGGCGCGGCTGCGGCCGCCTGAACAGGCTGACGCTCTGCCCGAACTGGTGCTGTTCACCCACGCCCTCGACGCGGCCGGCGCGGTGGTGGGGCAGGAAGACCGCCTGGATGCGCCGGCCTGGTGTTGGTCGCCGGGCGATGTGGTGGCGCAGATTCACCGTTTCGCCCTGCCTGCCGATCTTTCTCCCGGCCCCCTTGCCCTGGAAGTGGGCGCCTATCACCGCGCCACGCTGCGTCGCCTGCCCCTGCTGGTCGACGGCGCTGTCGTCGGCGACGTCGTGCGCCTGCCGCCGCTTGAGGTCAGCGCCCCATGAAACTGTCGGGCCGTCTCCTCCACTGGGCTGCGCTCATCGCCCTGCTGCTCGTCGCCATGTTCCTCCGCGTCTACCGGCTGGACGAGGTGCCGCCGGGCCTGACCCACGACGAGGCGGACACGGGCTATTTCGCTGCCGCCGTCTACCAGGGCGCCCGCTCGCAGGTCCAGGCGCCCTATGGCTATGCCTACCAGCCCTTTACGATGTATTCGGGCGCGTTGTTTATGCGCCTTTTTGGCCCCACGGGTCTGGCCTTGCGCTACCATTCGGCCTTGTGGGGGATGGTCGTCTTGCTGTTTGCCTACCTGTGGGGGCGGCGGGCCTTTGGCCGGGCGGTGGGGT
>DAOTYD010000220.1:0-2703 GCA_034435295.1 Anaerolineae bacterium
ATCGCGGATCGCGCATCGCTAATCGCGTATCGCGTATCGCGTATCGCGTATCGCATATCGCGTATCGCGTATCGTGAATTGCGGTCGACGATTGGCGATAGGCGAGAGGCGATACGCGAGAGGCGATAAGCGAGAGGCGAGAGGCGATAAGCGAGAGGCGATAGGCGAGAGGCGATAAGCGATAGGCGATAGGCGAGAGGCGATAAGCGAGAGGCGAGAGGCGATAAGCGAGAGGCGATAAGCGAGAGGCGATAGGCGATCTACGGAGGCTGTGATGAAAGTCGTTTCCGTTGCCCAGATGCGGGCGATCGAGGCCGCAGCCGATGCTGCTGGCCACTCATACGCCGAGATGATGGAGCGCGCCGGGCGCGGCGTCGCCGAGGCGCTGCAAGAGCGCATGCCGGTCAAGGGAAAGCGGGTGCTGGTGCTCGTCGGACCGGGCAACAACGGCGGCGACGGTCTGGTCGCAGCGCGCTATCTGGCCCAGGCCGGGGCTGACGTGGCCTGCTATCTCAGCCGTCCGCGCGACGCCGGCGAGAACGACAACTACCGCCGCCTTCAGGAGCTGGCTGTGCGCTGCCTGGCCGCGCGGGACGATCCTCAGCATCAGGCGTTGCGCCGCATGGCCGCCAGCGCCGACGTGCTGATCGACGCGCTGTTGGGCACCGGCACCGCCCTGCCCATCCACGGCACGATCGCCGGGGTGCTGCGCGCGGTCGGAGAGACGCTGGAGAGCCAGGAGCACACCTCTGCCAGCCGCGTGTGCATCGGCGGCATCCCCCCCGTGCTCCGGCGACAGCGGCCCTTCGTCGTCGCAGTGGACGGCCCCAGCGGCCTCGATTTCGACAGCGGGGCGCTGGACGAGGCCGCGCTGCGGGCCGACCTGACGGTGACCTTTGCCTGTCCCAAGCAAGGCCATTTTCGCTTCCCCGGCGCGGGGGCGCTGGGCGAACTGGTCGTTGCTGACATCGGCACCGACCCGGCCCTGGTCAATGGGGTTGCGCTGGAGGTCGCCACGGCGGAGATGGTGCGCGCCTGGCTGCCTGCCCGCCCGCCGGACGCCCACAAGGGCACGTTCGGCAAAGCGCTCATCGTCGCCGGGTCGGCCAACTATACCGGCGCGGCGCGGCTGGCTGGCGCGGCTGCCGTGCGCGCGGGCGCCGGACTGGTCACCCTGGCGCTGCCTGCGGCGATTCACACCGCGGTCGCTGCGGCGCTGGCCGAGGCGACCTATCTGCTGCTGCCGCACGAACTGGGTGTGATCGCGCCCGCTGCGACGGAGCTGCTTGCTGAACGCGCCCCGGAATACAATGCCCTGCTGGTCGGACCGGGGCTGGGGCAGGAGCGCGAGACGGTCGAGTTTGTGCGCAGCCTGTTGCTCGGCGAGCGAGAGCCGCGGACGGTGGGCTTTGTGCGCGGCGAGTCGACGCCCCCCACCCCGCCGGCGCTCCCGCCGCTCGTGGTCGACGCCGACGGGCTGAACATCCTGGCCGGGACGAAGGGTTGGGCCGCGCGCCTGCCGCCAGGCACAGTGCTGACCCCCCATCCGGGCGAGATGGCCCGCCTCTGCGGCCTCCCCACTGCCGAGATCCAGGCTGAGCGCATGGACGTGGCGCGCCGCTATGCTCAGGCGTGGGGGCATGTCGTCGTGCTCAAGGGCGCCTATACCGTCGTCGCTGCGCCCGACGGCCGGACAGTGATCGAGCCGTTTGCCAACGCGGGCCTGGCGACGGGCGGCACGGGAGATGTACTGGCCGGGGCTATCGTCGCCCTGCGCGCGCAGGGGCTGGGCGGCTTTGAGGCCGCCGTCTGCGGGGCTTATCTACACGGCCTGGCCGGGGAACTGGCCCGCCGCCGCAAAGGGGCAGCGGGGATGGCGGCAGGTGACCTGCTTGATGGCCTGGCCGCGGCCTGGCGGCGCATCGAGGGGGATGACGCCTGGCGCTATCGTTAGGTAAACCACCCTACAAACAGCGGCAACGGCCCTGGTCGAAAAACCAGGCCGTTGCCGCTCCCTTTCGATCTGGCTAGATCTGAACCTTGAGAACGCGGCTGACGCTTTCCCAGAGCTCTTGCGGGCCGAAGGGCTTGGTGACGTAATCGTCCACCTTGGCAATGTGGAGGCCCAGCACCTTGTCAATGCTCTGCGCCTTGGCCGTGACGACAATGACCGGAATATCGCGCAATTCCTCGTCGGCCTTCATCTGCTGGTAGACCTCCCAGCCATCCATGTCCGGCATCATCAGGTCCAGCAGCACCAGGTCAGGCCGAACCCGCCGCACTGTCTCCAGCCCTTCGCGGCCACCCACCGCGCCGATGAGCTTGAAACCCTTGCGCCCCAGGATCAGGCGCACCAGGTCGATCATCTCCGGCTCGTCTTCGATGCAAACGACCGTCTTGCCCATCTGGGATTCTTCAGTCGATCCGGCGATTCCCGTCTGTTCTTGAGTCATAAGAACCTCCCTCCCGCCCGGTGTGAATAGTTTACCACAACTGGCTGGCAAGTCAAACTAACGCCCGCTGTGGGTGTTCGTAGCAAAAGGGTAGAGCGCCCCGCCCGCTCTGCTCCCGCCGGGTCTGCGACCCGGCGGCCCCACCGGCGAGGGTCACAGACCGTGAAATTTGTGAAATCTGTGTAATCTGTGGCCAAAAAACAGCGGCCCCACTGGCGGGGGTCACAGACCCCCGCCGAGCAATGGGGTG
>DAOTYD010000221.1:0-19838 GCA_034435295.1 Anaerolineae bacterium
TGGCCTGTCGCTAACCCGCTTGCAAATCACCAGTGCTACAAAGTCGCTATCGTTAAGGCCACAGTCCCAACCTCGTTCTGGATCGGACAATGAATGCGACATAGAGATTTCAAAAACAGTCTTGGCTCTGGATTCGACCCTACGACCACAAGCTACGCACAGAATATCGGGTACCCTGATACGCTTAATCTTGATATTCTTCCAAATCTTGAAGCTCATTGAGCCACGCTCAAGTTCAAGGGGGTTGTGCCCTTGGTCTCTCAGATGTTCGAAGACTCGATGGGTCCCTACCGCACCCATCGAAATTTTCTCAAGAAAACTGAGATCAGATTTGAACGCCCGACGGTTGGACATTATCTTGTCTCACCTTAAGCTTCTATTGAATGCCTTGCTCACACCCGCACGTACAAAATCGCGCACCTCACCACAGCAGGCGGCCTAACCACAGATTTATGCATACTTTCAAAACCCGCGCAATCTGTGTAATCTGTGGCAAAAGTCCAGCCCTACCCCTGGATGTTCACCGAAAAATTGTCTCGACCTTTTCCACCAGCCTGTCCTCATGCCCCTTGACCAGATAGGCGCGGGCGCCACGGCGGACGGCCTCCTTGGCCCGCGAGACATCGTCGAAGGCGGTCAGGACGATCACCGGCAGGCTCGCGTCGATGGCCAGCAAATCGCTCAGCAGATCCAGGCCAGCGTTGGGGTTCTCGCGCCCTTGTGCATCCGGCATCTGCAAGTCCAATACAGCCAGGTCGAAGGGCGCGTCGCTGGCGTGGGCCGCCTCGAACAGCGAACGGGCATCGACCACGTTGCCGGCCGTCTCCACATCAAAGCCGGCCCGCAGCAACGTCTTTTCCAGGCTGCGCCGCACCAGCTCTTCGTCATCGACCAACAGAATCCTGATTTCCCTCTCCACGAGACCCTCCTTGTTCGGCTCCATCTGGACCGATGGGCAAAAAGACGCTGAACGTCGTCCCCAGGCCGACCTCGCTCTCCACGGTAATCTTGCCGTTCAACTGCCCAATGATCTGGGCACAGGCGGGGAGACCCAGGCCAGTGCCGCCCCGGTCGCCTTTGGTAGTGTAGAACGCCATCCAGATTTTGTCAATCAGCTCGGGCGGGATGCCGCTGCCGTTGTCGATCACGTCAACCACGACAAAGCCCGGCTCGTCGGCGCGACGGGCCCAGACGAACAGCTTTTTGTCTTCGACGTGCTCCATCGCCTCCATGGCGTTCTTGATCAGATTGACAAAGACGCGGTTCAACTGCACGGGGTCAGCCACCACCCGCGGCAGGTCAGCGGCAAAGAGCGTGCGCACGTACTCGGGGCGGATGCCCATCGAGGCGATCGTCTCACTCAAGAGAGCGGCCAGGTCGACCATTTCCAGATGGCGCTGGCGGGCAGGGCCGATCAGGTCCTCTTTGATGTTCAAAATCGCCCGCGCGCTGTTGCGGATGATGTCGAGGTCCTCAAAGATCGAAGCCACGTTGAGCATACGGCGCAGCCGCTGGGGGGACTGGGCCTGCAGGTCCGTCAGCACCTCATCGACGCGGATGCCCGCTTCCTCCAACTCTTCGCTGGCCTGGGCCAGCAACTGCGCAAAGGGCTGCTGGCGGGCCTCGGGCGGCAGATCGGCCAGCAGGGCAACCGCCATGCAAAGATAGCGCGCCACGTCGTCGGCCACGCGGTCGGCGCTGCCGGGGATCGGCGCGGCCTTGTTGCCCACCCAGTGAATGGCCTCGCCGGTGGCGTTGGCGATGGCCTCATAGGTCTTGGAGCGCAGCAACTCTTGATGGACCCTGTCCAGGTCGCGGACCAGGCGGGCGTTGTCGATGGCGACGGCCAGTTGATCGGCCATCATCTGCAGCGCGGCGACATCGTCGTCGCTGAAAGCGGCCTCTTCCGTGCTCTGCACCGTCAGCGCGCCGATCACCTTGCGGCCCGTCATGAGCGGCAGGGCCATCTCGGAACGGGTGTACGGCAGATGGGGGTTTTGAAAGTGCACCGGGTCATCGCCTACATCCAGGGCAATGCGCGCCTGGCGCATGTCGATCGCCAGGCCGATGGTCGACGATTCGCCGACCTTGAGCTTAAAGCTCTCTTTCAGCATGGCCGCACCGGCCTCGCCGCGTCCGGCGCGGAGGACGGCCCACTGGCCCGTCTCGTCGACCAGAAAGACGCCAGCGTAGTAAAAGCCGAACTCGTCGCAGATCATATCGACGGTGGTTTTGAGCAGAGCGTCCAGATCGAGGATCGACGTGATGCCCCGACTGACGCGGGCGCCGGCCTCGAGCAGGCGCGCCTTGCGCCGCATGCTCTCCAGGAGGAGCGCGTTTTGGCGGTAGAGTTCTTCGTTGCGGCGCAGCGCCTCGCTGACCTCGCGCACCTTTTCCTCCAGGCGCGCCACAAGCGTCTGCAGGTAATCGACGCGGAACTGCTCGTCCTCCAGCTCCTCGCGCTTGCCGGCCAGGTAGGCCGCCACCTGCTGATCGAAGAGGTCGGGGTCGAGCGGCTTGGAGATGTAGCCGTCGCAGCCGGAGGCCAGGGCGCGTTCGCGCACGTTGCGGGTGACGTCAGCCGTCAGCGCGACGACGGGCACGTCGGGCATGAGCGACTTGAGGCGTGTGGCGACTTCATAGCCGCTGAGGTGCGGCATGTGCAGATCGACGAGCACCAGAGCGGGCCTTTCCGCCGTGGCAATCTCGATGCCCTCCAGACCATCGCGAGCCTCGACGATCCGATAGTCCCGCCCCAGCAGGCGTCGCACCAGCAGGCGCACTTCTGGGGTGTCGTCGATGCACAGAATGGTCTGCACAGGCCTGGATCGATCCATAGCGAGCATCTCTCGCATTGAGTGCAAGCTTCTTTTGCAGCATTATAGCGCGAAGTTGGGAAATGGGTAGTTGAATGCATCCCGCTACACAGATTTCACGGCCTGTGCCCCCCACTGGTGGGAGGCAGCCGTTTTTTGGCCACAGATTACACAGATTTCACGGCCTGTGACCCCCGCCAGTGGGAGGCTGCCGTTTTTTGGCCACAGATTACACAGATTTCACAGATTTCACGGCCTGTGAACCCCGCCAGTGGGAGGCCGGGGCGCCCCCTTTCTGGGTCGGAGACGCGATCTGCGATCCGCGATTTGCGATCAGCGATCCGCGATCAGCGATCCGCGATCAGCGATTGGCGGGAATCGTTTGCACGGGCGGGCGAACTGTGGTACAATATCCATCGAGCATGACCCGGCGGGGCATAAGGTGGCCCCGCTGCTGTATGAAAGGAGAAAGGACGTGCTAAGCAAGAACGAAAAGCAGCAGGTCTTTCAGGAATATGGCCGCTCTACCGAAGATACCGGCTCGCCCGAAGTGCAGGTGGCCCTGCTGACGATGCGCATCAACCAACTGACTGAGCATCTCAAGACGCACAAGCACGACGAACACTCGCGGCGCGGACTTTTGCGCATGGTCGGCCGCCGCCGCCGCCACCTGACCTATCTGAGCAGCCACGACCCGGAGCGGTACAAGGAACTCATTCGTCGGCTCGGCCTGCGCAAATAAAATCAGCGCCACGGACGAGAGTCCCTCTCGCTGCGGAGGTGCAAACACATTTCGTGGAGCACGGCGCGGGGTTTGGAATTGGGACATGGCCCGGAAGGGGCTTTTTCTCTTGCGAGCCATGTCCCAGTTTCTAACCTCCGTGCCATTCTCCACTACGGAGGAAAAAATGAAGAAAACGTTTACAACCACACTGGGCCCACATCCGCTGACGGTGGAAACGGGCCACCTGGCTCAGCAGGCGGGCGGCGCAGTGACCATTCGCTGCGGCGACACCGTCCTGCTGGCCACGGCAACCATGTCTGCCCAGGAGCGACCAGGGCAAGACTTTTTCCCCTTGACGGTCGACTTTGAAGAGCGGCTCTACGCCGCCGGGCGCATCCCCGGCTCGTTCTTCCGCCGCGAAGGACGGCCGCCCGAGTACGCCATCCTCGTCTCCCGCCTCATCGACCGCCCCCTGCGCCCGCTCTTCCCCAAAGACATGCACAACGAGGTGCAGGTCATCGTCACGCCGCTCTCCCAGGACGAGCTGCACCAGGCAGACATCCTGGCGATCAACGGCGCATCAACCGCGCTCATGATTTCGGACATTCCCTTCGGCGGGCCCATCGGCGCGGTGCGGATTGGCTATATCGACGGCGAGATCGTCATCAACCCGACGGTCCCCGAAATGGAAAACAGCCTGCTCGACCTGCGCATCGCCGGCACGGCCGACGCGATCCTGATGGTCGAAGCAGGAGCCAACGAGGTGAGTGAAGAGGTGATGCTGGAGGCCCTGCGCCGGGGGCACCAGGCGATCCAGGGCGTCATCGCCATGCAGCACGAGATGCAGCAGGCGGTGGGCAAGCCCAAGCGCGCCTACATCTCCTATGCCCTCAACGAGGGCATCCTGGCGCGGGTGCGCGAGCAGATGGGGCCGCGGGTGGGCCCCGCCCTCGACGGCGTGTCGACCAAAGAAGCGATCGCCGCTGCGCTGCAGGCGCTGCGCACCGAGCTGATCGATGGGCTGGGCGAGGATGACGACGCCGCTGCGTTCGCCGCCGCCTTTGACGAGGTGGTGCGCGAGGTGGTACGTCGCCGCATTCTGGAGCAAGGCATCCGCGTCGACGGGCGCGACCCGCGCACGATCCGCCCGCTCTCGGCCGAGGTCGGCCTGCTGCCGCGCACGCACGGCTCGGCGCTGTTCACGCGCGGCGAGACGCAGGCGCTCTCGGTGCTGACGCTGGGCACGCCACGCGAGGAGCAGACGCTGGACGACCTTTCCCCTGAGGAGAAGAAGCGCTACATCCATCACTACAACTTCCCGCCCTTCTCCACCGGCGAGACATGGGCCCTGCGCGGCCCCAAACGCCGCGAGATCGGCCACGGCGCCCTGGCCGAGCGCGCTCTCCTGCCGGTCATCCCGCCGGAAGAGACCTTCCCCTACACCATCCGCATCGTGACCGAAATCCTCTCCTCCAACGGCTCGACCTCGATGGCCTCGGTCTGCGGCTCGACGCTGGCGCTGCTGGACGCGGGCGTGCCGATCAGCGCGCCGGTGGCCGGTATCGCCATGGGCCTGATCAAGGAAGGCGAGCGCTACCAGGTGCTGACCGACATCCTGGGGATGGAAGATCACCTGGGCGATATGGATTTCAAGGTCGCCGGGACGGCCCGCGGCATCACCGCTCTGCAGATGGACATCAAGATCAAGGGCGTCTCGGACCAGATTATGAGCCAGGCGCTGGAGCAGGCGCGTCAGGCGCGCCTGCAGATCCTGGATGTCATCCGCGCGACGCTGCCGGCGCCGCGCCCCGAACTCTCACCCTATGCGCCACGGATGCTGATCCTGCACGTCGATCCTGACAAGCTGGGGGCCGTGATCGGCTCCGGCGGCAAGACCGTGCGCGCCATCCAGGACGAGTTCGGCGTGCGGGTGGACATCGAGGACGACGGCACCATCTACGTCGCCTCGACGGACGGCCCCAGCGCCCGCCAGGCACAGGAGCGCATCGAGCAGCTCACCGGCGAGGTCAAGCCGGGCGAGATCTATACCGGCCGCGTCGTGCGCATCACCGACTTTGGCGCTTTCGTCGAGCTGCTGCCGGGCACCGACGGCCTGGTTCACGTCTCGCAGCTTTCCGACCGCCCGGTCAACCAGGTGCGCGATGTGGTCGACCTCGGCGACGAGATCATGGTGATGGTCACCGACATCGATCCGGAGGGCAAGATCCGCCTCTCCCGCCGCGCCGTGCTGGAGGGCTGGACCGTCGAGCAGGCCCGCGAGCAGGACCGTCCGCGCCGCAGCGGCGGCAGCGGAGGTGGACACAAACCGGAAGACCGTCGGCCACCCCGCCGCCGCTAGTCCGGAGAAACGAGTTTCAGGGCGATGGAGACACCGGAAAGTGAGCCCATCGAGCGGATAGAGCAGCAGGAGCAGCCGCCTCAGCCCGGCCTGTCCTGGCGAGTTGGCCACTTCTTGCTGCGCGCCCTGAACGAGCTGGTCAGCACGATCCTGCCAGCCGTCCTCATCGCCCTGGTCATCAACCTCTTCCTGGCCCAGGCAACCGTTGTGCAGGGACAGAGCATGGAGCCCAGTCTGCACAACGAAGAACGGTTGATTGTCGAAAAAGTGACCTACCAGTTCATCCACGGCCCACGGCGCGGCGATGTGGTCGTGCTGCGGCCAACGGACCAGCGCGATTTGCTCATCAAGCGGGTGATCGCCCTGCCCGGCGAGACGATCCAGGTGCAAAACGGCGTGGTCTATATCAACGGCGAGGCATTGGACGAGCCATGGGTCGTGAACGGGGGCGGGCCAGATTATCCGCCTGCGGTTGTCCCGCCGCTGCACATCTTTGTCATGGGCGACAACCGCAGCCATTCCAACGACTCGCGCTCTTTCGGCCCCGTCCCGATCGAACACGTCGTCGGGCACGCCTGGTTCGTCTACTGGCCACCGCGAGAGATCGGCCCTGTACGCTGAGCCGCACATCCGATGAGCGAATCACATGCCAAATGGGATGCCCTGACCAAGCGCATCGTCGCCTTGATCCTGGCGCTCATCCTGGCGCTGATCGTCTACCGCTTCCGCGCCCTCCTTTCCCCCCTGCTCCTGGCATTCCTGATCGCCTTCATCCTCGACCCGATCGTTGACTGGCTGGAGCACCGTCTCCACATGGCACGGGCATTGGCGGCGGTGCTGGTTTTCGTCCTGCTGATCCTGCTTGTCGCCGCCGCAATGGCTCTGGCTGTGCCGCCAGCGGTGAAAGCAATCCGCTCGCTCAACCTTGACTTTGTCCAGATCGCCGCCGATGTCGAACGGATCATCGCCCGCCCGGTGGTCATCCTGCACTATGAGCTCGATCTGCGCTCGGTCTATGAGCAACTGCGCGAGACGCTTCAAACGTTTGTCTCGACAATCGCCAAAGGAACGGTCGAGTTTGTCTTTGGCTTTGCCTCGACCATCTTTTGGCTGATCATCATCCTGCTCTCGGCGTTCTACCTGGTCAAGGACGCCGACCGCATCACAGCCTGGCTCGACAACCTGCCCCCGCCAGCCATGCGCGACGATTTTGTCCGCCTGCGCCACCAGATCACCCAGGTGTGGAACGCCTTTTTGCGCGGCCAGTTGTTGATGGCTCTCCTGATGGCCCTCATCACCTCGATCGCCGCCACTCTGATCGGCCTGCCCAACGCGCTGGCCGTGGGCATTCTGACCGGGGCCATGGAGTTTGTGCCCAGCCTGGGACCGGCCATCGCTGCTGTCCCGGCAGTGCTGCTGGCTCTCTTCGAGGGCTCGTCGTGGATCCCGCTGAGCAACTTTTGGTTCGCCGTGCTCGTGCTGGGCGTCTATGTGGGCATCCAGCAGATCGAGAACTATGTGCTCATCCCGCGCATCATGGGCCACAACCTCAACCTCCACCCCATCGTCGTGCTGCTTGCGATCATCGCCGGCGGCAGCCTGGCCGGCATCCTCGGCGTGCTGCTGGCAGCACCGATGGTGGCCACGCTGCGGGTGCTGACCATCTACGTCTACAGTCGCCTGACGGACCAGGACCCCTTCCCCGAAAAAGAGGCCCAAAAACCGCGCGCCTGGCTGGGGAAACGGCTGTTGAATTATCTGCGGCGGCACCTGTGGGCCAGGCAATGGGTGATCCGTCCCGCCCTTCCTTCGGACAAGGCGGGCGTAGAAGCTATCTGCGCCAGGATTTGGGAAGGCCACGATTATGTGCCCCAGGTCTGGGAAGAATGGCTGGCTGACCCGCATGGGGAACTGACCGTAGTCGAGCGCAAGGGGCGGCTGGTGGCGCTGGGCAAGCTGACCCGTCTGGCCGAAGACGAGTGGTGGCTGGAAGGGCTGCGCGTCGACCCGGCCTATCGCGGCCTGGGCGTAGCCCGGCTGCTGCAAACGCATCAGATCCAGACCGCCGAACGGATAGGAAAGGGCGTCCTGCGCCTGGGCACGGCTTGGGACAACTATGCCGTCCATCACAACGTCGCCCGCGATGGCTTTCATCGCGTGGCCGTCTTTGGTTACTATGGCGCCGAGGCCCTGCCAGGGCCATGCTCCCTGCAACCATTGGGCCGGCGCGACCTGAAGCGCGTCTGGCAGCTCATCGAGAACTCGTCCGCGTTCGAGCGGGCCGGCGGACTCTACGAAGTGAGCTGGCAGTGGATGCGCCTGTCGCCGGAGCGAGTGGCCGCCCATCTGGCGCGCAAGGAAGTGTGGGGCAGCAAACTGGACGACCGCCTGGCAGCCGTCGCCATTGTGCCGCAAGCCGACCGGGAAGAGCGCGAGCGGCTGGTCGTCGGCTACATCGGCGGTGAACCTGCTGCCGTCACTGCACTGACCCAGGGCCTGCGCATGCTGGCCAGCCAGCAGGGCCTGCAGGGGATACGCATCAAGCCACCCAACGACCCTGCGCTCCGCCAGGCGCTGGAGGCCGCAGGCGTGCACCGAGAAGACGAGTTCGAGCTGTGGATCTTTGAACGCCCCCTGCCCGGCAACGGGGGACAAGGGACAACAAACGTTCCACAATCAGCAATCAGCGAGAAGCGATAAGCGAGAAAGGAGACCTATGGACGAGATCGAAGTGTTGGCCGAAACAGAAGCATTCAGCATCTGGCGGGTCGAGGAACCGGATGGGGAATACACCTATCACCTGGAGACCGGAAGCGTCACTCTGCACTTTTTTGCCGAAGAGTGGGACGAGTTCATGGCTCTGGTGAGCCAGTTGCAGACACTGTAAAAGGATCTACCCACTACCCTCCCGCAGGTTAGAAAGCGGCGGGCAAGAGGGCAGGCAGCTCATTGCGGCACACTCCAATGCGGAGATTGCGCCCGAACCTGCGGGAGGGCAGGATGTGGGCAACCAAATAAGGAGGAACCTTGCTGAGACAGGGCGGACATCCGGCTGGCCTGCAGGAGTGGTTCGACAAACTGGCAGGGCGCATCGCCGAGGCCCGCGCGCAGTTGGAGCAGGTCGCGCCGTCCAAAGTGGCCATGTACAGCGGCTGCGAGCTGGACGCGGACGGCGCCTTCCGGCTGACCTTTTTCTGGCGGGACTATTTCATCCGTCCGCCTGATTTTGTCGTCCGGCGAGCGGACACGGGCGCGGAGGTTACGTCCTTTATCCAGGCGCTGATCCTGACCTACATGACCACCGCCGACGGGACGACGCCTTCGAGCCGCTGGATCGCTTTCCGCGAGCTGCCGGACGGCATGTTCTACGCGCAGGCCTTTCGCGGCTATGCCGAAGACCGGCTGGTGCGCGAGCTGGGCGACGGCAGCATCGCCGCCTTCCGACGCGGCGCAGAGCGGCTCGGCGGCGCGCCGCTGGAACTGGGCGACGCCGGTTATGCCTTCGCGGTCCTGCCGCGCATCCACCTGGCGGCGATCTACTGGCTGGGCGACGACGAGTTCCCCTCACGGGCCTCGATCCTTTTCGAGGACACCGCCTGCCGCTATATGCCCACCGACGGCCTGGCCATCCTGGGCAGCCATCTGGTTGGCGCCCTGGTGAAGGCCGCGCGGGGGTGACAGTCACCCGATAGGGAAAGGAGACCAGGGCCATGCCGTTTAGCCTGCCTTCGCTGGACATCATCCTGGCACGCTTTCTGGTGCTGCTCATCGGCATGCCGATCCACGAGTGGGCGCACGCCTGGTCGGCTTACCAGTTGGGCGACGACACGGCCAGCCTGCAGGGGCGGTTGACTCTGAATCCGCTGGCCCACCTCGACCTCTTTGGCAGCATCCTGATCCTGCTGACCGGCTTTGGCTGGGCCAGGCCGGTGCCGGTCAGTCCCTACCGCATGCGCACCTCGCCACGGACGGGGATGGCCCTCAGCGCACTGGCCGGCCCGGCCTCGAACTTTTTGGTGGCCATGCTGTGCGCAGTCCCCTTCCGGCTGGGACTCTTGAACCTGAGCGACATCTGGTCGAGCAGTTCGCAGTTCCACCCCGCCTCTCTGCTCTGGACGATCGCGCAGATCAGCCTGGGCCTGGCGCTGTTCAACCTGATCCCCCTCTATCCGCTCGACGGGGAAAAAGTGCTGCTTGGCCTCCTGCCGCGCCACTGGGGAGACCGCCTGCTGGCGCTGCAGCCTTTCGGTCCCTACATCCTGATGGGGCTGATGGTGCTGGGTATTCCTGGCTTCCTGATCGGCCTGGTGTGGGAGCCGCTGCTGATCCTCCTGTTCATCCTGTGATCGCGCGGGCGGCCTACCGGGTGCGCCAGTTCTTGCGCACCGTTCTGGCCCCTCTGCAGCGCGCCGAACTGGAGGGGCTCGAACCGCTCCTGCCGCCGGAACAGTGGGCGCTCTTTCGGCGCATGCCGCTGGCCGACCAGCGGCATGGGCTGGCGGTCTACCGCGCTTTGCGGGCCAGGGGGGTGCAACAGCCGGACCTGCTGGCAGCGGCGCTGCTGCACGATGCGGGGAAGGGCGCGGTGCGGTTGCGCCTGCCGTTGCGGGTAGCGGCCGTGCTGCTCAAAAGAACGGCGCCGCGCCTGTGGGAACGGATCAGCAGCGGCCCGGCGCGCGGCTGGCGACAGCCCTTTGTTCTCTACCGTTGCCACGCGGCCATCGGCGCGCAGTGGGCTGCCGAGGCGGGCTGTTCCGCGCTGACCGTGCGCCTGATCGGCGAGCACGAGGAGCCGCCGGGCAACGACGTTCTGCTGTCGCTGCTGCGGCAGGCAGATGAGGGTTCATAAACCGAGAGGAGCGATATGAAAGGTCGAGTGACAATCATTGGCCTGGGTTGCGTGGGAGCTTCGATGGGCCTGGCGCTGCGGGCGCACGCGCCCGAAGTCGAGGTCATAGGCCACGACATCGAACCAGAGCGCGCGCGCCAGGCGCAGCGTATGGGGGCGGTGCACAAAACACACTGGAACCTCCCCGCCGCCTGCGAGGACGCCGGGCTGGTCATCCTGGCGCTGCCGCTGCCGGCGGTGCGCGACACGCTGGCCGTGCTGGGACCGCATTTGAAAGAGGGCTGCGTGGTCACCGACACGGCCATGCTCAAAATGCCGGTCCTGGCCTGGGCGCGCCAGTATCTGCCTCCCCACGTCCACTTTATCACCGGCGCTCCCATCCCCGGCCCAGGCGTGGCGGCGACAACGGCCCTGGTCGGCCCAGAGGCCGCCGACGCCGACCTCTTTCTCGACGGCCTGTACTGCGTGGCTTCGGTGCCAGAGACCAATCCCCTTGCCGTCTCGACGCTGCTGGCGCTGGCCGAGGTGTTGGGCGCGCAATTGCTCTTCCTCGATCCGCTGGAATACGATGGCCTGCAGTCGGGCGCGGCCGAGATGCCGGTGCTGCTGGCCATGGCGCTGACGCGGACGATGATGGGCAGCGCGGGCTGGACCGACATGCGCAAGATTGCCGGGGCTGACTTTGCCGTTTCGACCAGCCTGGCGGCAGGCGATGCAGTCGGACTGGCCGAAGAGGCCATGCTGAACCGCGAGAACCTGGCCCGTCGCCTGGAAGTCATCCAGGGCGAGCTGGAGCGCATCCGCCAGTGGCTGCTCGGCGGCGAGGGGGAAGCGCTCAAGACGGCCTACATCGAGGCCGCCGAGAGTCGCGCCCAGTGGCTGCGCGAGCGCGCCTCGGGCAGGTGGGACAGCCCTGTGGAGCAGCCCGCCATCCCCAGCGCGGGCGAGCAAATGGCGCGCATGCTGTTTGGCCAGCTTTTCCGTCGACCGCGGCGGGAGGAAAAATAGCTGCTCACCAGAGGCGGTGTTGGACAGGCCATTGCGCATCTTGATGATCGCCCCCACTTCCTTCTTCCTCGACTATGGCTGCCACGTGCGCATTCTGGAGGAAGCGCGGGTGCTCCAGCGGCTGGGGCATCGGGTCACCATCGCCACCTACTACCTGGGCCGCGATATAGCCGACCTGGAGATCGTGCGCACGCGGCCCACGCCGTGGCGGGCTGATTACGAGGTGGGGTCGAGCCTGCACAAGCTGGCCTTTGACGTCTTTCTGGGCTGGCGCGTCCTCGACCTTGTCCTCAGCCGCTCTTTCGACCTGATCCACGGTCACCTCTACGAGGGCGCGCTGATGGGAACGGTGCTGGGGCGGCTGCGGGGACTGCCCCTGGTTTTCGACCGCCAGGGCAGCCTCACCGCCGAGATGATCGACCACGGCTTTTTGCGCCCGCAGGGGCAATGGTATCGCTGGATGCGACTGCTGGAGCAGCGCATCGACGAGATGGCCGATTTGACCATCACCAGCACACAGCAGGGAGCGGTCCAACTGACCCGGACGCTGGGAGCACGGGCAGAGCGCGTGCGTCCGTTGCCGGACTGTGTCAGCCTCGACTATTTCCGGCCCGACGTGCTGACGGCGGAGCAGGTCGCCGCGCAGCGGGCAGCACTGGGCCTGCCGCCTGAGGGGCCGGTCATCGTCTATCTGGGCCTGCTGGCCGACTATCAGGGCGTGCCGCAGCTCCTGGAAGCGGCGCGCCTGCTCAAAGAGCGCGGCGCGGTGGCCCATTTTCTGGTGATGGGCTTTCCGAACGTGGATCACTATCGCCGCCTGGCCGAGGAAATGGGCATCGCCGGGCGTGTGGTCTTTACCGGCAAAGTGCCCTACGAGGAAGCGCCGGCGCGGCTGGCGCTGGGCGATATTGCCGTGGCGCCCAAGCTCTCTGCGACCGAGGGGAGTGGCAAGATCCTGAACTATATGGCCATGGCGTTGCCAGTTGTCGCTTTCGACACGCCGGTCAGCCGCGAGTACCTGGGCTCGCTGGGAGTCTATGCCACGCCGCCGGGCGACGCTGCCGCCCTGGCCGACGGCATCCAGGAACTGGTCAACGCCCCCGAGCTGCGCCGCCGCCTGGGGCAGCAGTTGCGCCTCCGCGCCGCCCGCCACTTTTCCTGGGAGCGCGCCGGCAGACAGTTGGAAACGATCTACCGTGAACTGATCCAATCGCGACGGAGAAAGTCAGCATGAGCATCCTGGACAAGCTGCGCGAGCTCTGGCAGTACCGCGAGCTGATCCGCAACCTGGTGCGGCGCGACCTCAAGGCCCGTTACAAGAACTCGATCCTGGGCATCGCCTGGTCGTGGGTCAATCCCTTGCTGATGATGCTGGTCTTTACGGTCGTCTTTAACTTCCTCGCCGGCCGTTCCGACCTGCCCAACTACCCCATCTTTATCCTCTGCGCCCTTTTGCCCTGGAACTTTTTTTCCGCGTCGGTGAATGGAGCCACGGGCAGCATCGTCAACAACGCCTTTCTGGTCAAAAAGGTCTATTTCCCCCGCGAGGTGCTGCCGATCTCGATTGTCCTTTCCAACCTGGTCAACTTTTTCATGGCCCTGCCGGTTTTTTTCCTCCTGGCCCTGCTCTCCGGGGCGCGGATCAGCCCCTGGGTGCTGCTCCTGCCCGTGCCGATCGCGATCCAGCTTGTCTTTACCATCGGCGTCTGCCTGCTGCTGGCGACGCTCGATGTCTTTTTCCGTGACACCCAGATCATTATGGACGTTCTGCTGCTGGCCTGGTTCTTTGTCACGCCGATCTTTTATTCCATCTCCGATGTGCCTCAGAGAGCAACGATCCTGGGCATCGAGTTCAACGCCCAGTTGTGGCTGCACCGCCTCAATCCGATGGCCTCGATCATCGCCTCTTACCGCGATCTGTTGTACTGGGGAGCACCGACAGCGCTCGATTTCCTGTTGCGCACGGCTGTCACCTCCCTGGCCGTGCTGGTCATCGGCTACCTGGTCTTTCAGCACTATAGCCCGCGTTTCAGCGAAGAAGTGTGAGACGATGCCAGGCCACCTTCCCTGGAGCGAAACAGTGGGCAGCGGATTGACAGAACCAGAATACGGACTATAATTATAGACAATCGATGTCACAGCAACCCAGATTCAACCTGCACTTCGCGCCCCAAGTCGTAGGGCACCTCGATGCCATCGAGCGCAAGTATCATCGCCTGATTCGGGATGTCATCGCCGAACAGTTGCGGCACACTCCCGGGCAGGCGACGCGCAACCGAAAGTTGCTCGAGCAGCCCGCTCCCTTCGGCGCGACGTGGGAACTGAGGTTTGGGCCGGATAACCGCTTTCGAGTCTTTTACGAAATCGACCCTGTTGAGCAAACCGTGCGGGTGCTGGCAATCGAGGTGAAGGATAGGGAGCGGCTGATGATCGGGGGAGAGGAGTTTGAGCTATGAGGATTGCACCATTGGCGGATGTGAAGGCGCGGTTGAGCGCGTATGTGGCCGAATGTCAGAGCGAAGGACCGATCGTGATCACGCGGAATGGGAAGGCAGTAGCTGTATTGGTGGCGCCGGTAGACGATGACGATCTGGAGCGGCTGATCCTGGCGCGGTCGCCGCGCTTTCAGGCGTTGCTGGAGGAGTCACGGCGGAGCATCGCAGCAGGAGAGGGATTGACGGAGGAAGAGTTTTGGCAGATCGTGTCGGAGCGTGCGCAGGAAGAGCCGTCCCCACCGTAGGCGGTGGTCCAGGCGGTGCTTCAAGCCAACCGTGCTCCGCTTGCTCCCCTCGCTCCGCGCAGCAGCCTGGGCGCATATCGTTCGTCCGCGTCGCCATCCTCTCTCCCCTTCGCCTGCCCGAAGCGAGAGAGCCGCTCTTCGACTATCACCTGCCCCCCGAATTGGAAGGGCAGGTTGAAATCGGCTCGCTGGTGACGGTCCCCTTCGGCCCGCGCGCCGAGTACGGGCTGGTCGTCGAACTGCCCCCCACCCCACAGGTGCCAGAGACGCGGCCTGTTACGACGCTGGTCGACCCGCAGCCCGTGCTGACGCCAGCGCAGCTCGAACTGGCTCGCTGGATCAGCCACGAGTACCTGGCGCCCTACTGGCGCTGTCTGACCATGATGCTGCCGCCGGGCGTGGTGGGATTTGCCGACGTGCAGGTGGCTTTGACGGAGGGGGCACAACCGCAGCAGGCGCGCACCGTGCCGCAGGAGGAGCTGTTTGCGGTGCTCGACCGTCGCGGTCCGCTGCGCGGGCGGCAACTGGACCGCCTGTTGGACCGCCAGCAGTGGCGACGGGCAGCGGATCAACTGGCCCGCCGAGGGGTGGTGGTCAAGTCCAGCGTGCTGGCCCCTCCCGCTGCCAAACCCCGGCAGGTCACCACCGTCGAGTGGATCGGCTACGACGTCGACCCGCAAGAGGCGCTGCGCGGCCTGAAGAGCGCGTGCTACCCGGCCATCGTCGATTTCCTGCGCCGCGAGGCCGCGCCGGTCGACGTGAGCTGGGTCTATGCCGAGACCGGCTGCCAGCGTACCCACCTCAACACGCTGGCCGCGCGGGGCCTGGTCGCCTTCGACACAGAAGAGGTCTGGCGCGACCCGCTGGCCGATGAGATGTTCGTGCCGGACGTGCCGCCCGCGCTCACCGACGACCAGGCAGCGGTCTGGGAACGGCTGCGGCAGGGGTTGAACGGCCCGGCGCCCCGCGTCTATCTGCTGCACGGCGTAACCGGCTCCGGCAAGACCGAGATCTATCTGCGGGCAGTGGGCGAGGTGCTGGCGCAGGGAAAGCAGGCGATCGTCCTGCTGCCGGAAATCAGCCTGACGCCGCAGACGGCGCACCGCTTCGGCGCGCGCTTTGGGCGGCGCATCGCCCTGCTGCACAGCGGCCTCAGCGACGGCGAGCGCTACGACGCCTGGCGAGCCATCCGCGCGGGCCTGCGCCAGATCGCCATCGGCCCGCGTTCGGCCCTCTTCGCCCCCTTCGACCGCCTGGGCCTCATCGTCATCGACGAGGAGCATAGCGCCAGCTACAAGCAGGAGGAAATCGCTATCGACTGGGGCGACGAAGACGAGGACAGCCTTCCACCGGCTGGCCCCCTGCTGCCTTTCTACCACGCCCGCGATGCGGCGCTGGAGCTGGCGCGCATTGTCGGGGCGACGGTCATCCTGGGCTCGGCGACGCCCAGCCTGGAGTCGTACCACCGCGCCCGGCGTGGCGAGTTCGAGCTGCTGGAGATGCCGCGCCGCATCATGGGCCACACTTATCGCCTGCGCGACCTGCAACAACGCTACCGTGTCCCAGAGGTCGTCTATCGAGCGCTGCCCGACGGCCCGGCCGAGGCGCGCATGCTGCCCCTGCCGCCCGTGCAGGTGGTCGATATGCGCGCAGAGCTGCGTGCCGGCAACCGCTCGATCTTTTCGCGCGCCCTGCAGCAGGCGCTGGACGAGGCGCTGGCGCAGGGCGAGCAGGCGATCCTCCTGCTCAACCGGCGCGGGCGGGCGACGTTCGTGCTGTGCCGCGACTGTGGCTATGTGGCGCAGTGCCCCCGCTGTCAGGTGCCCTTCACGCTGCACGGACAGCAGGCAGACCTGGTCTGCCACCACTGTGGCCAGCGGGAGTCGTCGCCGGACAGGTGTCCGCGCTGCGGCAGTCGGCGCATCCGCCACTTTGGGTTGGGGACGGAGCAACTGGAAGAGAAGGTCCTCCAGCGCTGGCCGGAGGCGCGGGCGCTGCGCTGGGACAGTGACACGGCGCGCAACTATGCCGCCCATGCCGCCATCCTCGACCTGTTCAGCGCCGGCCTGGCCCACATCCTGGTGGGAACGCAGATGATCGCCAAAGGCCTCGACCTGCCGCTGGTGACGGTGGTGGGGGTGATCTCGGCCGATACGGCGCTCAACCTGCCCGATTTTCGCGCCGCCGAGTGGACATTTCAGCTCCTGGCGCAGGTGGCCGGACGGGCAGGGCGTGGGCTGCGCGGCGGACGGGTGGTGATCCAGACTTACCACCCCGACCATTACGCCATCCGCGCCGTGGAGCAGCACGACTATGCACGTTTTGCGCAGCAGGAACTGGATTTCCGGCGGCGGGCCGATTATCCGCCCTACGTGCGTCTGGCGCGGCTGCTCTATCAGCACCAGGACCGGCAGCGAGTCGAAGCGGCGGCGAAGGACATGGCCCGGCAATTGCGGGCGGCGCTACAGCGCAGCGGCCTGCCGTTGACCGACCTGATCGGCCCGGCGCCGGCTTTTTTCAGCCGGCTGCGCGGGCGCTACCGCTGGCAAATCCTGCTCCGCCACGCGGACCCGGCGGCTTTTCTGCATTCCATAGAACTGCCGCCGGGCTGGCAGGTGGACGTCGATCCCGTGTCGGTGCTGTGAGGGGAGATACCTCCCCCTTCCGCGCGGCCTCTGACCGCACCGACTTTATGGCATGACGAACGACTCCAGCCAATCTTCTACGTCGCTGAACGTGATCGTCGAACCTTCCAGGCGAGTCAACCAATATGGCTCGCTGCTGCTGCATTGGCGTGGGTAAGAGCCATAGAATGTGCGCGTGGCTACGGTGCGACCTGTTCTGGCTGCAAGCAGGCGAATCGTCGTCGTGTAGCGATAGCGGGTGATGTCCGGCGCGCGTTGACCACCGGAATAGTAAGGGCCGCAGACTTCCACAATCTGCTCCCCGTCAGAGACGCAGGCAACCAGTTCGGTGAAACGGATGCCCATCGGCTGCCAGGCTGCAGGTACGCTGTTGTTCCAGTAGTGGACCAGCCCGCTCTCGTCGTAGAGGATCACCAGGGGATGTTTACCTGGACCGGGCGTATAGGAGGCAGCCGCCTCGACGCCCTGCCCCCCGCAGACGCCGCGCATGACGGTGAGAATACGATCCATGCTATCCAGCCGCGCGCCCTCAAGGTCGGCGACGCTCGCCAGCATCTCGTCGGTGACACCAGCAGCGCCCACCAGCCTGGCCTGTCTGAGGTTGGCGCCGCTCAAATCGGCGCCGGTGAGATTGGCCAGGTCCAGCGTTGCCTGCGTCAGATTTGCACCGGCGAGGTTGGCGCCGCTCAGATCGGTCAGGTCCAACCAGGCGCCGCTGAGGTTCGCACCGGAGAGGTTCGCCCCCATCAGGCGAGTGTAGGAGAGATCGGCATCCCTCAACATGGCCCCGCTCAGATCGACCTGCGAGAGGTCCAGGTTCTCCAGGGACGCCCCGGCCAGCCGCTGGCTGCCAAGGACAGCCCCTCTCAGATAAGCAGCAGCGGCCAGTTGTCCGGCAGTCATCGTACAGCCGCTCAGATCGGCATTGTTCAACACCGCCTCAGAAAAGCTGGCATCGACCAGGACAGCCTGGCGCATACTGGCGGCGGTCAAGTCAGCGTGGTCGAGCACAGCCAGAGCCAGATTGGCCTGCTGCAAGTTGGCTTCCCGCAGAACGGCGTTGCGCAGATTGGCCCTCAGCAGGTTCGCCCCGCTCAGATCGGCGCCGGAGAGGTCGGCTGTGTTGAGATTGGCATCCTCCAACACAGCCCCGCTCAGGTTGGCAGCAACAAGTGTAGCCCGCGCCAGCATCACACCGGTCAGGTTGGCAGAAGAGAGGTCAGCGTCAGGGGCATAGGCTTCGCTCAGATTGGCCCCGCTCAGGTCGATGCCGGAGAGGGTTGCTCCCTGCAGGTCACAGCCTTCAGCAGTAATGCCGACCACACTGGCAGCAGAAGTCAATTGTTCTGCGCTGATTCCCGTGCCGGTCAGGACAGCATCGGTCAGGACAGCACCGGCGAGTTCCGCGTCAGCCAGACTGGCCTGGACCAGGGTGGCGCCGGCGAGATCCGCCTCCGAGAGATCGGCAAGGGCCAGGTTTGCGCTCTGCAGGTCGGCCTGGCTGAGATTGGCGCCGCTCAGATTCGCCGCTGACAGGTCAGCAAAGGCCAAACTTGCCCCCCTCAGGTTAGCTCCGGAGAGATCGGCCCCGGCGAACTGGGCGCTGCGGAGCACGGCGTTTCTCAGGTCAACACCCGAGAGGATGAGCGGCTCATCGCTGTTGGCAGCAATGCTCAGCAGGGCCTTGACCGCGTTGGCACGAGCAGCGGGATCATCGAGGGCGGCGATGACCGGCGCAACGGCCGGCTGGCCAATCATGGCCAGACCCTCAATGACAGCGGGGCCGAGAACCGGACTGGGATCAGACAGAGAGGCAACAAGACGGCCCGTCGCTTCCTCGCCACCGATCTGGCCCAGGGCGTGAGCGGCAGCAGCGCGGGCGGCGGGGAAGGCAGCGGGGTCCTCCATCACCTGAGCGAGCAGCACCACGGACGGCTCGCCCACCCGTACCAAAAGCTCCATCAAGGGGTCACGCACGCCAGCATAGGATGAGCGCAACGCCCAATACGAGCCGCCAATCAGGGCAAGGACCAGGCACAGGCAAACGGCCAGACCGACCAGCGTAGAGACCGGGACCATCCATTTCTTGCGCATGATACACCTCACCTCCGCTTATCGCTTATCGCTTATCACTTATCGCTTATCGTCATTCGTGTGAAGTGTCGAACTTTTTCGCCGCCCGCACAAAGCCGTGCGCCGCAGCGACGGTCTGCCTGGCCATCGCGGGCGCGGCGCGCATCTGGGCAAAGCGGCCTGTCAGTTCATCCGCTTCTTGGGCCGCCCGCTCCTCTCCCAACAGCGCCGCGTACTCGCGGATCGCCGCCGTGCTGAGATCGGCATGGCGCAGGCCCTCCGTGTCGCTCCTGGCCGCCGCCCGCGCCACGCCCAGCACGCTGGTCGCTTTCATCTGCCCCAGCACCCGCTCGATCACGGGGGCAACCACCCCCTCCTGCCGCCCAAAGGCTGCCGCTTCTTTGAAGCGAACGGTGACACGGTTGAGCGGGTTTTGCAGGCGATGTCCTGCCGGCGAGCTGTAGGTCAGATCGCCCTCCACGCTCAGCCTGGCTCCCGGCGACTGCGCTGGCAGGGTCAGGCGCAGCGCAATCTCCAGTTCGGTAGAGAGAGGCACGTCACCCACCAGGACCGTGACCCGCCCATCTGCCTGGCTGGCGGGATAGGCCGCGGCAAGGGGCACCA
>DAOTYD010000222.1:0-1601 GCA_034435295.1 Anaerolineae bacterium
CCCCTTGTCTCCTTGTCCCCTTGTCTCCTTGTCTCCCTCTCACCTGAGCACCGCCTCTCTCCACTGTTCGATCCATCGCTCCAGGTTGGCCTGAATCCTGGCCGGTTCGAGCGAGGCGGGGCGGGCGGGGATCAGGGCAAAGCGGGCAAAGACATCCGGCAGCGCGGCGTTCTCGTTGGCGGGAAAGACGAACATGTGCAGCGGGATGTCCTCCTGGAAGGTCACGTCCAGCATGAAATCGACCCACGCCTCGGCCAGGTCGCGGTTGGGCGTGCCGCGCAGGATGCCGACGAACTCGACCTGGCGAAAGCAGGCGCCGTCGGAGACGACCACGCCCGTGGGGGCCTCCTCAAAATCCTCGCCGGAGAAATAGATCTCTACCGGCGGGCTGCTGGCGTAGCTAACGACGATGGGGCGGTCGCCGTCGGAGGCGTAGGTAAAGTGGCCCCAGTAAGCATCTTCCCAGCCGTCGGTCACCAGGACATCGTTCTCGCGCAGCGCCTGCCAGTAATCGAGCCAGGTATAGTCGCCCTCCTCACCAAAGGCGGCGATAGTCGCCAGCATAAAGGCCAGACCCGGCGAAGAGGAGGCGGGGTTCTCCACCACCGTCAGGCCGCGGTACGCTGGCTCTACCAGATCGAGCAGGTCATCCGGCGGCTGCAGGTTGCGCCCGGCGAACCAGGCTTTGTCATAGTTGAGGCAGACGTCGCCATAGTCGACCGGCAGGAGACGATGGCGAGGATCCAGCTCCAGGTCGTCGGGGATCGCATCCAGCAGGAGCGAGTGGTACGGCTCGAAGATGTCCGCCTCCAGAGCGCGGCTCATCAGCGTATTGTCGACCCCGTAGAGGACATCGGCCAGGGGATTGTCGGCGCTGAGGATGGCCTGATTGAGCATCAGCCCGGCGTCGCCGGATTTCAAGATCACCACCTCGGCGTTGTAGGCCGCCTCGAAAGCGGCGATGGTTTCCTCGCTGATGTCGAAGCTATCGTGGGTCATGACCGTCAATTGGCGCGGTGGGGCGGGCGTGGGCGTCACGGCCGCTGGCGTCTCACCCGCCGTTGCCCCCATCGTCGGCGCGACCGTACCCGGCCCTGCGCACCCCACCAACACCAAAACCAGCCCTATGAACAACACACTCCTTTTCATCTTTTCCCTCCTGCATACTTGCATACTTGCATACTTGCATACTTGCCTACTTGCCTACTTGCATACTTGCCTACTTGCATACTTGCCTACTTGCATACTTGCTTTGCCACCACGCACAACAGCACCCCCTCCTCCACCGTCACGCGCGCCTGCGCTTGCAGCAGCACGTTCGAGATCCCGCGCGTCGCCCCCAGGCGCAGCGTCTCGCCGTGCAGCGGCCAGCGCAGCCCCTCGGCCGTGACGCCGCGCGCGTCGCCGCCCAGGGGGATGAGCGAGACCGTATCGCCGGGCTGTCCCTCGATCAGCGCCTGCTGGCGGATGAGGAAGGCCGCTTGCGCCCCTTCGACCAGCCGCACGTCGACGCCGGCCAGGGCGGGGTGGGCCAGCAGGAACAGATTGGCCAGCGTCTGGTCGAGCCGCCCGCCGAGCGCGCCGAGGATCAGCACCTCGGC
>DAOTYD010000223.1:0-12025 GCA_034435295.1 Anaerolineae bacterium
TCAGGAAGGGATACGAACGTGCCGCTACCCGTGATAGCTCGTGTCGTGCGTGGCCAATTTGGGCAAGCTTCTCCTTGTGCCTTTCGAGCAAAGAGGCATGCTCATCTGTGCTGCGAAGAGGCTCAAGCAGAAGGAGGCGATTAATGTCTTGCCGATATAGATAGGCAAAGCCAAGGCGTGGGCTGCTTTCCTCTTGTTGTTCCCAGAAGATTTGGGATTCTGTATTGTTGGACGCCGCGTGGAGTTGGGAGGGTTGGTCTAAATTCTTCAAGTTGTAAAGCATCCGATAATACAAGGCAAGGAAAGCGCTGTTTTCCTTCGCCCGCATTTTCTTCACCCAGACCTCCGTCTCTAACACCAGAAGCCCATCGCTCTGCCTGTCGTGGGGGAATACCTCATACAACCATGCCCGCTCCTCTGCACTTGCCTCGGGGGGTGGGGACGGAGGAGCAACGTGTGTCACCTCATCGTAAATTTGCTGGAGTTCTTCATCACTGTAGGGTTGAAAACGACGGACCACGGCATCTGTGTTCTGTTCCCAGTTCGCCAGGAAAAAACCATAGTCGTCGCTACTACAAGGGAGAACGCGAAGAAAGAGGATCAGCTCGTCATCGCCGAATGGCACACGATATCCGATAAGCCGCAAGTTCCGGCCCAGAGATTTCTTGACAAACCGCGTCGGCAGGAAAAAATCGAACCCCGGCAGGTTCTGAGTTTCTTCGACATGAGCCTTCAAATGGGCCAGTAATTCTGTCTGACCATGCTGTTGAGCATCCCGCTCACAGTTTTGACTTATGAAAGTGTAAAGCGCCATCTTTCTGCTCCCTGCTCAAAATGCTATTCAGGTCGACCAAACGGCAGAGGGATGAGCGCCGCGCGGCCCAGGCAAGGACCCGCGCCTCAACACCCCCAGCCGCAGGCTCAGCCACCTCCACAAACCGCCGCGATAGCGCGGTTGGCTCCAGCCGCGTGTTGTGCAGCGCGCCGGTCTCCGCCCACGCCTGCGGCACCCGCCAAGGTGAGAACTATGCCACTGCAACCATTCTATCACAAACTGAAATGGACAGCAATTTCCTTGCTGTTAGAGTGTTCGTAGTAGAACGCCAGGGTAGGGCCCCCCACTGCTCGCCAGGAGTCTGTGACTATAGGCATAAGCCAAGCTTTTGTGGCTGCTTCAGAAACTCCCAGCCGGTCTGCGACCGGCGCTGTCGGCCTGAACACGTCGCCTCAGGCAGCCAGACGGGGGTCACAGCCCCCCTGCGAGCGAAGAGCACCCTGCTCCTGCCGGGCCTGTGACCCGGCGGCCCCGCTGGCGGGGGCACAGGCCGTGAAATCTGTGTAATCTGTGGCCAAAAACCTGTCCCCCCAGGCTTCAAGACTCACCGGAGGGTTTTTCAGACTCCCCCTCCGCCGCGATCTCGGCCAGATGCGCGGCGTCGTTCAGCGCCACAAGCCGCGCCCCGTCCTCCCCCACCTCCACCCGCGTCAGGGCGCAGTTTTCCAGCTTGTAGGTCCACCACTGGCCCAGTTCGACGGGGAACAGATGGGCCAGACAGGCGCGAATCGTCCCCCCATGCCCCACCACAATCACCGTCCCGCTGCGGTGACGGGCCAGCAGCCCATCAAAGGCGCTGCTGACGCGCCGGAAAAAGTCCGCGCGCCGGTCTCCGCCCGGCCAGGTGAACTCGCTGTCGGCCTTGTCCAGCCAGCGCGCATAGAGACCAGGGTCCCGCTCCGCCATCTCGGCGATGGTCAGGCCGTCCATGTCGCCAAAGTCGACCTCGCGCAGGTCATCGATCACGACGGGCAAGCAGCCCAGGGCGCGGCCAATGACCGTCGCCGTGTCCAGCGCGCGCTTCAGCGGGCTGCTGTAGAGGGCAGCCAGGTCCTGCACCTCGCGCGCCAGCCGCTGCGCCGTCCGCCCGGCCTGTTGCCAGCCCAGCGGCGTCAATTCCGTCTCCCCGCGCCCAACCCAGCGGCCCTCGACATTGGCAAAAGTCTGCCCGTGGCGAAGCAGGATCAACTGGACCATCCGCCCTCCTTCTCTGACACCATCTCCCCCTGGGCGCGATAGAAAGCACACTCTCCGCGCAAAACACAGTTCTGGCACGCCGGCCGACGCGCGTGGCAGACAGCGCGGCCATGCTCGATCAGGTTGAGGTGAAAGCTGTAGTAGAGGTCCGGCGGCACGACCTCTTCCAGCAGGCGGTGGGCCTCCTGGCGCGAGGTGCCCTCAGCGATCAGGCCCAGCCGCTGCGCCAGCCGGTGGACATGGGTATCGACCGGAAAAGCCGGCCGGCCCAGGGCAAAGAGCAGCACGATCGCCGCCGTCTTGAAGCCCACGCCGGGCATGTCCAGCAGCCACGCCCGCGCTTCCTCCAGCGGCAGATTGGCCAGAAACGAGAGGTCGAGCGCGCCGCGCTCCTCGCTGATGCGGCGCAACGCCGCCTGGATGTGCGGCCCCTTGGTCGGCGCCAGCCCCGCCGGACGGATCGCCTCCACCACAGCGTCCGGCGGCGCGTCGCGGACAGCTTCCCAGGTGGGGAAATGCTCGCGCAGACGGGCAAAGGCCCGATCGCGGTTGACATCGTTGGTGTTCTGCGAGAGGATGGTCAGGACCAGCGCGTCGAGCGGATCGACAGGCCGCCACGGCTTCTCGCCATACACCCCGGCAAGCAGCCGCTCCAGCGCCACGATGCGGGCCTGCAATTCACTCGCCGCGCTCAAAGTCAACCTCGACCGTCGCCCGCCCCTCCAGCGTCAGCCCCACGCGGACAACGCCAGGAGCAGCGACCAGGGGGTGGCGGATGCCGTCGACGCGGGCCTCGACCGCGCGCCACGCCGGCGGCACGGTGAACAAGAGCTCGCCAAACTGCCGCCCCGCCTTCTCCAGCACGACGGTCAGTCTCAGGCGACTGCCCTCCTCTGCCCGCTGCAGGTCCGCAATCTCGACCGCTCCCTGGCAGACGTGAAAGGTCGTCGTCAGCAGGTCGGGCCGCTCGACGACGGGCCGCAGCAGCACCACCGCCGTCTCGTGGGGCTGATGGCGTCGGATCGTCAACTGCTCATCCACCACCCCCAGATAGCGGCGACGCCAGTAGTGGTAAGCGTGATAACGCCCCGGCGGCAACCCCAATTCGGCCAGCGGAACAGCGGTCTCGACGGTGCGATCGCCCCAATTGACCAGGCCGACGACCCACCAGCGGCCCCATTCCCGTTCGACAGGCAGGAGCAGCCGCTGCGGCAGCTCGTTCTCGAAGAGATCGAGCGGGCGGGCCGAAACGCCCGTCGGCGGCAGCGCCTGGCGCAGGTACTTGAGCCGTCCAGGGCGCATCTGGGGCAGATGGTCCGAATCGAGCGTCAGCCCGCCCAGGAGCGCCGTCAGCGCGGTCGAGGTACGCATCTCGTTCAGCACCAGGTCCATATCCCTGGCCCGCTGACGCACCAGCAGACAGTCGGGGTCATTGGCCCACAGCCGGCCGTGGAAGGGGGCGCGGGCAATCGAGTTGCGCAGCGCATTCTCGGCGGACGGCATCGACAGGTCGTGCCGCCACAAGGGCAGCCAGTGCGGATCGACATCCGGCCCGACGCGCATGCCATCGACCAGGCCGACGCACGGCGCCTGCGGCGCGCCGCAGCCCAGCAGGAAAGCGTCGTCGCCGATGCCCTGACGGATCGCTTCCACGCCGCGCCGCAGCGCCTGGGCGCGGGTCGAAGCGGGGTCGTGCCGCACGCCCGGGCGGGCCGCCGCAAAGATGAAATCGATCTTGAAGAAATCGACGCCCCACTCGCGCCGCATGCGCCCAAACGTCTCTCGCAGCCACTCCTGCACCTGCGGGTGGGTGCAGTCGAGGGCATAGCAGCGGGTGAGCCAGTGCACCCACCCGACCACCGGTTCGCCCCCCTCGTCCCTGAGAACCCAGTCAGGATGCGCGGCAAAGAGCTGCGAGTCGGCTGCCGCGCCAAAGGGCGCCGTCCACAGGCCAAAGCGGCGTCCGGCCTGGTGAATCGCCTGCCCCAACGCCTCCATGCCGTCGGGGAAACGGTCGTTCAGCGAGAACCAGTCGCCGATGGCGGTCTGGTAGCCGTCGTCGATCAGGACCACGTCGAGGGGCAAATCGTGGTGGGCCATGGCGGAGAGATTGGCCAGCACGTCGGCGGCGGTGTTCTGGCCGTAGAAATAGTACCAGCTACACCAGCCGGTCGGCGGGCGGGATGGGACGCGGGCGGCCATGTTCGCCGCCAGCTCGTCGGCCCACTCTTCCAGCAGGCGCAGCGGGTCCGGCCCGACGCGCACCAGGAGCGTCTCGGTGCTGGTTGTCTCGCCCGGCGCCAGCGCCATGCCGTCGAAATAGCAACGGGCGGTCATCTCGCTGCCATCGCTGCGGACGCGGATCTCGCCCAACTGGTCGCGCGCCGTGACAAAACCCAGCAACACCGCCCAACCGTCGGCTCCCTTTGCCCGCCGCCCGGCGACGACAGAAACCCACTCGGAAGCGATCAGCCCCTCGCACGCCTCCTCCCAGTGCGGCTGATGGGCGTCACGGTAGGCGGGCGTGCCCGGCTCGGCATAGAGGCTGCGCTCGACGTGACGGGCAAAGACAGGCGACCAGGAGGCCCAGCCATGCTGGTAGACGGACCAGGCCTCCGGTGGGACGCCCAGGTTGGGACCAGGCGCGGTCAGCACATCGACCGTGTCCAGATAGACCGTCTGGCGGCCGCGGTTGGTCAGCCGCACCCACATGCGATAGGTCGAGTCGTCATCCTGCTGCCAGCGCCACGTCGCCCGCAGGCCGTGGCCGGAGACCATCTGAGCGGACTCTTCCAGGCGCAGGGTGTTGCTCTCCTCTCCCACACGGTAGCGGACCAGCGCCGCCCGCTCCTCCGGCGGGGGAAGGCAGGGTGAGGGGGAATCATTGTGCGACATGCTGTACCTCCAGACTTGACGGAAAGCAAAAACTGGGGTATTCTTGACCCCACCTGGGGGTGGTTGGGTCCCGGTGGGCTCCCCGGTCTTCAAAATCGGTGGCGGGCCGCGCAGAGCGGGCCGCGGTGGGTTCGACTCCCATCCACTCCCGCTGACAGGGGGGACGCGAAAGCGCCCCCCTGTTTGCTACCGACCGCGCAGTCGCCGCCTGACATCCCGACAATGAGGACACTCTGAACCCACGTACTCATCGCCGCATATCCCACACGTCTTGGGCTGCAGCGGCTCCTCACTCTCCAGCGGGACGACCAGCAGATAGACTTCCTGGCCATCGAGCGACTGCAACGCCTGGTCCAATGGCGTCTGGCCGACCCACCATTGCCCATCCGCCGCGCTGCGGCTCAGGCGACCCTGGATCACCACGGCGTCCAGCTCATAGGCCGAACTGGCCAGTTCCCGCACCACAGCTTTGCGCACCGTCGCCATCGCTCCACCTCTCGTCTTCCCAGGCCACATCAGGCCGGTCGCCTCACCACCTGAAACGAGTCAAAGTCGTGAGCGATGACCGTCTCGGCAAAGATCTTGCTCGCTTCTTCCATCACTTCCCAATCGCGGTAGCGGCGGGAGATGTGCGTCAGCGCCAGGCGGCCCACGCCGGCCTCCCGCGCCAGTTGGGCCGCCTGCGCGGCGGTCAGATGGCCAAACTGTCGCGCCATCTCTGCGTCGCGCTCCAGATAGGTCGCCTCGATGACCAGCAGATCGACACCGCGCACAACGTCGGCCAGGCCGTCCGTGCGCGCCGCGTCGCCGACATGCGCTACCGAGGCCCCCGGCCGCGGCGGCCCCAACACCTGGTCGGGATGAATCACCTGACCGTTGGGCAGCGTGATCGACTCCCCGGCCACCAACAGGCGGCGCTCCGGGCCGGGCGGCACGCCCAGCGCCTCGGCCCTCTCCACCAGGAAAGGCCGCCGTGGCTGTTCGCGAAAGAGATAGCCAAAGCAGCCCTGCCCGCGATGCTGGACCGGAAAAGCGATGACCTCCATATCGTCGGCCATCAACACCAGGCCAGCCTCGATCTCGATCAGTTCGAGCTGCAGCGGCGTTTGCGCCCCGCGCAGCACGACGCCATAGACCAGATCGCGCACGCGCTCCAGCGCCCAGCGCCCGCCATAGATCTCCAGGCGCTCGATCGCCTCCCAGCGGGCAAAGGTCGAGATCAGCCCGCCCAGGCCCAGGATGTGGTCCAGATGGCCGTGGGTCAACAGGATGCGCTCGAGGCGGCGAAAGCCCAGGCCGCTCTGCAGAATCTGCCGCTGGGTGCCCTCGCCGCAGTCGATCAGAAAACGGTGATCCTTGTAGATGACCACCTGCGCCGAAAGGCCACGATGGATGGAAGGAGCAGAAGCGGAGGTGCCAAGAAAGATAAACTCGATCACAGAGCTCCCTCGATTGTCATCGTGCCCGGCCCGCCAGGTGTCCCTTCCACCTGCACGCGGACGGGCAGAAATGCCTGCACCACCGCCAGGTTTGTCAGCAGGTGCGGGGTGATACGCGACGTCCTGACCACCGAGGGGCCTGCAGCCAACGCCAGCGGCAGCACCAACTGATCGGCCAGGTGGGGATCGACCGCCTCGCCGGAGCGGTGATGGGCCAGCAGCTCGTCGCACGCCTCCGCCGCGACCTGTTCCGAGGGCAGGCCCTTGCGGCCGTAGGCGGAAAAGCCCGCCGGCACCCCCTCGTATTCGGCCAGAATCAAGACGGCGGCACCGGGGCCGGCGCTGCGCACCCGCCGCGGCTCGACCGTCACCGGCAGCCCCTCGGCCTGCAACAGATTGCGGGCGCGGTCAACAATGCGCTGCGGGATGTGCGAGGGCAGATTGGCCGCCACGCCCTGCACCAGCACACGCTTGAGCTGGCCGCGTTCGCTCAGATCGAGCGTCGAGAGCGGCGCCGTGCTCCCCTCGATCAGCACGCGCACCTCCCCGCCGCCAGCGGGATAAAATCCCCACTCCAGCAGCTCGACGCGCGCATCTATGCCTATCCAGCCAAGGACGGGCAAAAAGACGTGTTGGAGATAGTCGACGGGCGGCGCCCAGGGCACATGCGTGCCGCCGCGCAGGATCAGGTAGGAGGGCCCTTCGGCCAGGGCCAGCGGCAGAAGGACCGTCTGCAGGACCAGCCCCACCGCCCCGGCGCTGCCCTGTCCGGCCATCTGCGCCACGTCGAAGGTATAGTGACCGGTGCGGACGCGGGGGCCGGGCACAAAGCGCAGCATGTCGCTGCCCAGTTCAGCTCCTTCCACCAAAGCGCCGCAGATCGCGGCCGCGGCGCGCACAGAAGCCAGATGTTGCGGGCGCAGGCCGGGATTGGGCCGTCCGGCGCGGATGTTGTGCACTTCCACCGCCTGCCCGCTGAGGATCGAGAGCGTCAGCGCCGTGCGCAGAACCTGCCCCCCGCCCTCGCCCATGGAACCGTCAATGGTGACCATCGCAGGGGATTATACTCCAGGGCTGAAAAGGGGGCAAACCGGGCTTTAGGGCCAACGGTTGGCGAAAACCCTGTTCTGTGTTATGATTCCTTCGACAACAAGCCAGACCCACGAGGTCCCAAAGAGGAGTTTTATGGAAGAACTGAGCGCCCGTCTCGAAAAACTGCAAGAACAGATCGCCGACTTTCGGAGGCGTCTTTGACCTGTCGGCCAGGGAGCAAGAGATAGCCAGACTGGAGCAGGAGGCGATGGAAGTGGACTTTTGGGCCCACCCGGAAACGGCCCAGGAAGCCATGCAGCGGCTTGCCGAACTCAAGGATGAGTTGGCGCCATGGCTGGCGCTGGAACAGCGCTGCGCCGACGCGCTGGAGCTGGCCAGGATGGGCGACGAGGGCCTGGTCGACGAGCTGACCGCAGAGGCCGCCGAGATCGAGAAAAGCCTGGCTGACCTCGAGTACGACCTGATCTTTTCTGGTCCCTACGACCACGGAGACGCTTTCCTGGCCCTGCACGCCGGCGCCGGCGGGACAGACGCGCAGGACTTTGCCGAGATGATGCTGCGCATGTACCTGCGCTGGGCCGAGGCGCACGGCTACCGCGCCGAGATCGTCGATATGCTGCCGGGCGAAGAGGCCGGCATCAAACGGGCAACCGTCTCCATCTCCGGCCGCCGCGCCTATGCCTATCTGAAATCCGAACGGGGCGTACACCGGCTGGTGCGCCTCTCCCCCTTCGACGCCGCCCACCGCCGCCACACGTCGTTCGTCCTGGTCGAAGTGTGGCCCGACCTGCCGGAGAACAACTCGGAGATCGAAATCGACCCCAATGACCTCAAGATCGAGGTCTTTCGCGCTTCCAGCGCTGGGGGACAGCACGTGCAAAAGAACGAAACGGCGGTGCGCATCATCCATCTGCCGACCAACATCATCGTGACCTGCCAGAACGAGCGCTCACAGACGCAGAACCGCGAGGTGGCCATGCGCGTGCTGCGCGCCCGCCTGTACGAAATCGAAGAACAGAAGCGACAGAAAGAACTGGCCGAGCTGAAAGGGGAACACGTCGACGCCGGCTGGGGCAACCAGATCCGCTCGTATGTCCTGCACCCGTACCAGATGGTCAAGGACCACCGCACCGACTATGAGACAGGGAACACGCAGGCAGTTCTCAATGGGGAGCTGGACCCTTTTATGGAAGCATATCTGCGCCAGAACGTCGAGGGATAGCCTGGAATACAGTGAGGAGGAAAAAGACATGAAGAGTTCGTTCAAAGGCAAGGGCGGGCCGCCCCCAAAGAGACCTGCGCCACCCAAGAACATCGGTCCGGCCAGGCCCGGAGGGATCAAACCGCCGGCGAGGCCAGCGCCCAGCGCGCCGCGTCCTGCTATGCCTCCCAAGCAACCACCTGTGGCGCCCAAAACGCCCGCCCCGCCGATTCAACGCCCGCCGCAGCCTGTCAAGCCCCCCATCCAAAAAGCGCCGCCACCTGCCGTACAGCGCGTCCCGCGCCCGCAGGGCGCCCCTGGCATCCCTAAAGTGTCACCTCCTGCCCAAAAGGCTCCCGACGTGTCACAACAACCGCTGCCCAAGACATCCGCCGAGCGAGTCCAGATCAAACAGCAACGCCAGCAGCAACGTTACAGCTACCTGGTCGGCCCCGTCATTGCCACGGGAGCTGGCGCAGCCGTCATGGTCGGCGAGGCCGCCCGGCAACAACTCGATCTCCTCTCTTCGCACCTGGCGACGCTCCAGCAGGCAGCCTCGCTGAGCGACGTCTACGCCGACCTGGACGAGACGGAATCGACGCTGGCCTTTCTGCCCGGCGAGATCGCCAACCTCCGCACCCAGGGCTATGTCTTTGCCAACTACCTGGAGCACAAAGCCGATGTGCTGGCCCAACAGTGGGCCAACGTGCGCCAGCAGGTGACGGCAGCCATCGCGCAACGCAGCAGCATCCTGCAAAACGACATCAACGAGGCCGAACAGGCCTTACAGATGGCCTACAGCAGCGGCGGCGCTGGCATCGCCCGCGCCCAAAGCGCCATCCAGCAGTTGGAGAGCAAGGTCTCGGCGGCCCAACGCGCCATCGAGGCCATGTACAAGACGATCGACGACAACGTCACCCAATTGATGCAGCAGATCGAGCGCATCCAGTGGGTGCTCGACCAGGCCCGCGAAGCCTCCTTCCCGTTCTACGAGGGCGAGGATTTCGTCTCCGCCTGCCGCGCCAAATACTTCGAGCGGCCTGAGGAGAGCATGACGGGCATTCTCCACCTGACCACTGACCGCATCATCTTTGAGCGCAAAGAACAGGTCACCACCAAAAAGTTCCTCTTTATCGCCACCGAGAAACAGACCGTCCACGAGTTTATCTTTGACGAGCTGGTCGGCCACATCGAACAGGTCAAAGCCAGCCAGAAGGGATTCCTGGGCGGCCGGGAAGCGCTCGAGATTCTCTTTGCCCCCGACGCCGACATTGCCGAAGCCCAGCTCGAACTGCTCGACGCCGACAACGACGAGTGGGTGCGGCTGATCGACAAGGTGCGCAGGGGCGAGATCGAGCGCGAGCGCGTGCAGCCAGAAGGCGCAGAGCCAACGGCGGAGGCCCCTGCCATCCAGGTCAGCCAGGCGCCCACCCGATGCACCAACTGCGGCGCTGCGCTGACAGCGCCGCTCGTGCGCGGCATGCGCGAGATCACCTGCGAATATTGTGGCATGATCTATCGTCTGTAGCCATCCGGTGGACCTTCTTGCCCAAGTCCGTCGTTTCATCGCCCGGCAGGGCTTGCTGGACGCCGGCGACGCGGTTGTCGTCGGCGTCTCTGGCGGGCCGGATTCGCTCTGTCTGCTCCACCTGCTGATGCGCCTGCGCGAGACGCTCGACCTGCGCCTCCACGTCGCCCACCTCCATCACGGCGCGCGTGGCGCCGACGCCGACGCCGACGCCGACTTTGTCGCCGACCTGGCCCGCCGTTATGACCTGCCGGTGACCATCGGCCGCCAGGATGTGCCGGCCATCGCCCGTCAGCACAGGCTGGCCTTCGAAGAAGCGGCGCGGCGGGTGCGCTACGCTTTTCTGGCCCACGTCGCCGCCGAGACCGGCGCCAGCCGGATCGCCGTCGGCCATCACGCCGATGACCAGGCCGAGACGGTGCTGATGCACCTGCTGCGGGGGGCCGGCCCCTCCGGGCTGCGCGGCATGCTGCCCGCCACCCCCCTCGACGCCTACCGCCTGCTGGAGGGGCTGGGCGGCTTCCACCTGCCCGCCGACCCGCCCATCCTGATCCGCCCGCTGCTTGACGTGCGTCGCGCTGCGATCGAGGAATACTGCCAGAACTGGGGGCTCGAACCCCGTTTCGACCGTTCCAACCTGGACACGACGCACTTTCGCAACCGCCTGCGCCACCAGGTGCTGCCGCTGCTGGAGACGGTCAACCCCAACATCTGCCAGCGGCTGTGCCATACCGCCCAGGTCATTGCCGCCGACTATGAGCTGCTGGAAGCGCTGGGGGAGCAGGCCTGGGCCACGACGGTCAGCGAAGAGACGGCGGAGGCCATCCGCTTCGACCGCGCTGCCTGGCAAAGGCTGCCCCTCTCGCTCCAACGCTCCCTCATCCGCCAGGCGGCTTACCGCCTCCGCCCACACCTGCGGGATGTGAGCTTTGTCCACGTAGAGAACGCCGTGCAGGTCGCCCAGGAAGGCGTCGTCGGCGCGCAGGCAACGCTGCCCGACGGCCTGTTGCTGACGGCCGAACGGGCGCACCTGACCATCGCCGGGGCGGGCTGGGCGCCGCCGCCATCGACCCCTTGCCTGCCCGCCGGCAGCGCGGTCGACATCGCCCTGCCCGGCGCGACGCCCCTCCCCCAAAGCGACTGGGTTCTGCACGCCGGGCTGCTGGAGCAGTGGAACCTGGCCGACATCGCCGCCAATGCCGATCCCTGGACCGCCTATCTGGACGCAGAGGCATTGGCCGCGCCGCTGCGCCTGCGCACGCGGCAGCAGGGCGACCGCTTCCGTCCCCAGGGGCTGGGCGGGCACGGCCCCCGTCTGTCCGATTGGATGATCAACGCGCGGGTGCCGCGCGCACAGCGCGAAGGCCTGCCGCTGCTGGTCGCCGGCGAAGAGATCGTCTGGGTCTGCGGCTGGCGCATCGCCGAGACGGCAGCAGTGGGGCCAGAGACGCAGCGTGTGGCCCGCTTCCGTTTCTCTCGAGAGGAGAGGTGAAAGATGCTGAACGAAAACCTGCGGCGTATTCTGTTCTGGCTCACTCTGGCCGTCATTGCCGTTGTCATCCTCGTCACCATGGCCATCCTGCTTGGCCGCCTGATTCGTCCCCGCCAGGAAGCGCCCGCTCTGCTCATCACTCCTGCGGATATCACCCTCTGCCTGCGGCAGGAGATCGCTTTCAGCATCACGCCGCCGCTGGAGGACGTCGAGTGGGCAGCTACTGGCGGGACCATCCGCCAGGACGGTTTTTACACCGCTGGCGACCAGCCCGGCGATTACGAAGTGCTGGCGGACGGGCCGGCGCGCGAGCACGGGCGGGCCGTGGTGCACATCATCGCCTGCACGCCCACTGTGCCCCCCTCACCCACGCCAACCCCTATGC
>DAOTYD010000224.1:0-3011 GCA_034435295.1 Anaerolineae bacterium
CCCTCGCCCACGCCGCCGCCCACGCCCACCGCGACCTCCAGCGAGGGCGGGGACACGCTGGAGACGCTCTATCTGGACATTGCCCCCCATGACCTGGCCCGCATCGCGGCCAAACGGGAGGAGGCGCTGGAGTTGGGCATCCTCCTGGCCAGCGACGCCGACTATGTGCCGGCAACCATCCGTTTTCGCGGCGTCGAGATCCCCGTCAAAGTGCGCCTCAAGGGCGACTGGAGCGACCATTTTGCCTACGAGAAGTGGTCCTTCCGCGTCCGGGCCACGGGGGAAGAGGGCGTCCTCGGCATGCGCCAGTTCGCCCTGCAGGACCCCTCGACGCGCGGTTTTTTGAACGAATGGGCCTACCTGGCCAACCTGCGCCGCGAAGGGGTGCTGACCGTGCGCTATCATTTTGTCCATGTCGTCCTCAACGGCCAACACATGGGCATCTATGCGCTGGAAGAATCCTTCGCCCGCGAGCTGTTCGAGGCGCAGGGCCGCCGCGAAGGGCTGATCCTGCGCTATAGCGAAGACCTGCTGTGGGAGTACCGCGCCTTTTACGACGACGAGACCATGCCGCCCAGCATCGAGCGTTTCTACCTCATCGACGAGTTCCAGACGGCGCGCATTGCCCGCGACCCCGCGCTTTCCGCCCAACGCGACGCCGCCGTGGGCCTGCTGCGCGGCCTGTGGACGGGCGAACGAGAAGCCAGAGAGGTGTTCGACCTGGAGCTGATGGGCCGTTTCCTGGCCCTCAGCGACCTGTGGAACAGCGAACACGCCCTCATCTGGCACAACCTGCGCTACTATTACAACCCCATCACCGCCCGCCTGGAACCCCTGGTCTTTGACGCCCAGCCGCTGCCAGACTATCTCGATCCCAACCTGGTCGGCCTGCGGCAGGATTTTCACTACGACCCCTTCTATCACTCGCCGGAGCTGCAGGCGGCCTATGTGCGCGCGCTGGCCGAGTTTTCCCAGCCCGGCTACGTCGACGCGCTGGAGGCCGAATTGGGCCCTCAGTACGACGCCCTGCGTGCCGCCCTCCTGCCCGAGTTCGGCCAGCGCCACCTGACGCCGCCGTGGGACGAGCTGCGCCGTCGCCAGGGGCTGCTGCGGCAGATGATCGACCCCTACCGCACCACCTACGCCCACGTCCGCCAGGCTACGGATGAGACGGTCGAGATCGACGTGGGCAACCTGCTCGACCTGCCGCTGGAGATCGTCGGCGTCACAGTGGACGGCGCGCTGACCCCGGCGCGCGCCGACTGGGTCGCCCCCCAGTCGGCTGAGCTGACCGTTGCTCCCTTGCCTGCCGCGCCGCAGGCGCTGGTCCTGCGCGCGCTGGAGGACGGGGCGACCTTTCTGCCCTACGCCACCCTCCGCATCCCGCGCGCCGAACTGGGCCTGGACGGGCGCGCCGACCTGCCCTCCATGGCCCTCGTCACCCGCCTGTGGGGGATGAGCGACACCCACACCGAGACCATCGCGCCAGGCTATCCGCCGCCGCTGGCAGAGGGGCCGCTGCCGCCAACGCCCACGCTGGAGGAGGCGCTGGCGCAACATCCCTACCTCCAGCCCGTCGAGGGCCAGGCGATGTTGTCCATCCCCCCCGGGACGTGGGAAGTGACGGGCGACCTGATCCTGCCGGAGGGATTCGGGCTGCGCCTGGAGGCCGGCACGACGCTCCTCTTCAGCGCTGACCATTTCCTGCTTGCCCGTGGCCCGCTCGATTTCGCCGGCGGCGAAGACGCGCCCATCGCCCTGCGACCTCTCGGCGAGCAGTGGCGCGGCGTCATCGTCCTGCAGGCCGGCGCGCCGTCAACCTGGCGCTATGTCACCGTCGAGCGCGCCGCCCCGGTCGACCGCGACGGCTGGACGCTCACCGGCGGGGTGACCTTTTACCAGAGCCCCATCGTCCTCGATCATTGCCGCATCCTCGACAGCCCCGGCGAGGACGCCATCAACGTCGTGCGCGCCGACTTTGCCTTCCGCAGCTCCGAGTTTGGCTATGCCGCCTCCGATGCCTTCGACGCCGACTTTGCCAATGGCACGGTCGAAGAGTGCGTCTTTCACCACACCGGCGGCGACGGCGTCGACGTCAGCGGCAGCCAGGTGCAGGTGACGCGCGCCCGCTTCCTCGACATCGGCGACAAGGGTATCTCGGTGGGCGAGAACAGCCTGCTGACCGCCGGCGACGTCTATTTCGAGAACGTCGCTTTCGCCGTCGTCAGCAAAGACCTCTCCCACGCCGCCGTCGAGAACGCCACCATCGTCAACGCCCACATCGCCGGCCTGGCCGCCTACATCAAAAAGCCCACCTACGGCCCGGCGACGGTCAGCGCCAGCGACGTCACCTTTGTCGACACCCCTGCTGACCGCCATACTCTGGTGCAGACCGGGAGCTGGATCGACCTCAATGGCGCGCGCGTCTGGGGGACGGAAGTGAACGTCGAGGCGCTGTACGGGGGCGGAACGCCGTGAGCGAGGCAGCGGTGCACATCGACCGGCGCGCGCTGCTGGCGGCGGGCCTGCTGCTGCCCCTGGTCGTGGCGGCGGCGTGGGGCCAGGTGACCAACGACGCCGCCTACGTCCCCATGAACGCCGCGCGCGACCTGGTCGCAGGCGCGGGCTGGCGTGGCAACCTTTCCCCGCACACGCTGCTGCTGGCGCTGGCCGCCTGGCTGCGCCTGCCGCTGCCGCTGACGGCGCTGGCGCTCAGCGCGCTTGGCTGGGCGGCCGGCGTCGCGGCCTGGGCCGCTGTGGGGCTGGCCCTGCACCGCCCCACCTTTTCCCTGGCAGCGATGGCGCTGCTGGTCACCCATCCCCTGCAGGGACAGGCGTTGGGCCTGGAAGCGGGGCTGGCGCTGGGGCTGGCCGGCCTGACCGCCTGGTGGACGACGCGACGGCGCCTGGGGGCTGCGCTGGCAGCGCTGCTCCTGCTGGCCCTGACCCAACCCCCGGCCATTGCCCTCGTCCTGCCGCTCCTGCTGCACGCCTGGCTGCGCCCCCAGGCC
>DAOTYD010000225.1:0-7287 GCA_034435295.1 Anaerolineae bacterium
ACAAGCAAGGAGACACTTTGTCCACGATCTGTTGAAGGTTTGGTTGTTAATGTGCTGTCTTCGATCTCTTGAAGGTTCAGTTATTACTTTGTCCACGATCTGTTGAAGGTCGACAGATAAGTATTATCACTTATAACTCGAACTCGGTAGATCAGCCTAAGCCGAAGCCGATCTTGCAGAAATGTCGGATCAAGTCTGTCCCACCATACTCCTGGGCCCTCAGGATCAACCTTGAAGGGCCCATAGAAACCCTGTCTGAGCAAATAAAAGTATGCGCGGTCACCTGGACGCACCCGTGCAATATCTGTATATAGGGAAGTAAATCGCTGGCGTTTAAGCCCCGCTGTAGTACCAGCGAATTGGTACTCCAGGTGCACCGGAAAAGTATTGTCGTCAACGATGAAAACGTGAGCCATTGGTTGTGACATGGTTATGTTTCCCTGCTATTGTTGTGTCCCAGTTTCACGGGTATCAAGTGAAACTTCTCAGCGGCCCAACGATCTGCGCATCAGCCGCACGCGGAGCGAGCGAAGCGAGCGGAGCGTGTCGGCTGGATGCGCAGGTTAGCCCGCATTGTTTCGACATTATCCGTTCGTGTCATAGCATACGGCGTGCCCTTACCGAGTGCGCAGGACAAGGGGTAAGCGGATTTTGTGGATCAACTGCTGAACAGTGAACCCGCTGCTACCGATTGCCCCAGTATGGAGAGTTCTCTCCGTTGCTGGGGCGATCATCGGACGTAAGTACTGGTTGGGTTAGGCTGGTGTTGAACGCATTCCATGTCGCACCGTCGTTTCTTCTCTTGAACACGGCACTGTCCTACTACGTCCCTGCATACAGTGTGCTCGGCGCAGCCTAATCCACCTTGAAAGGCACAGGCGTGTCGAACTGTTTGCTAACACGCCGGCCGTAGACAATGCCCAGCCCCCCTAACACCGCCAAGCTACCAAAAGCGATTACACCCGGCCAGGAAAAGCCCGTTGCCTTCACCGCAAAGACGATACCGAAAAAGATGCCAACCAGCATTGCCAGAATTGAGGCACCGATAATGAGACCGGTCTTGTTCTCCCCCCGGCGGCAGTTCTCGCTCTTGTAAATGCCGCTGAGGGTGGGATTAAGCAGCTGGAACAGCGCCGCATACTGGAGATTCCCAAAGGCCAGGCTGACGCTGGATCCCGAGGCCGACAGATCCAAACCTTCCAACCGCTTGGCGTGCGTTTCACAGAATGGTAAAGCAATCCAAAATCGGTCGTAGAGGGCTGCTTTCTTGATCCGGTTAGCAGTATCCTGATCTGTGTCCACCGTCCATTTGCCCCCGAAGCTACCTTTCTCCACTGCCACCTCAACGAGCTGATACGACACAACGTCTGCGAGGCAGGCAATGCAGAACGGAGGAAACGCTATATGGGGCAAATGGACACCTGTATCAAAGCGCTTCCCATGACTGGTCCAACTGTGAGTCTCCAGACTTGTGCGCCCGACCTTGGCCACATCCACCACGAAAACGACCTCGGGCTGGGTGTCTGTGAGCGTTCTCGACGGCACATCACGGATGGACTTTGGGGTGAGCTTGAGCATCCCTGTTGATCTGCCGAAGAAATTCACAAGATGAGGTGGTGCGGTGAGAAAGCAGGCTCTCACCTTGTCCTCTTCCGCCCTCAGAGCCGCTTGGTATGCTTTAGCCTGTGGCTGCAGACGTTTCCTCAACGCTTCAAACTGCGGTCTAGCATCAATAGAAAGCAAGTCAGATAGCATTTCAGACCTCCTTTGATGAACTTGAAGCGGGCTAACCTGTATTATACGAATTCCGGTCGAATCAGTCAATTGCGCCTTCACTCCACCCGCCAGACATGCACCACCGGCCTGGCCCCCTCAGCGTACAGCTCCAGCACGTACAGCAGGCCCCGCGCGCGGTCAAAGGCCACATCGCCGATGCGCGCGCGGCGCTGGTCGCCCCAACCCAGGTCAGGGACATCCCATTCGGGCGGGTTGAAGTACAGGTGCTCGTCAATGTCGATGACAGCGTAAGGCTGCGGCTGCCACGGTTCCATCTCCCCCCTGGCGACGCGCGCCAGATCGTCCGTGTCATAGAGGATGAACTGCGCGTCGAAGCGGGTCGACCACCAGCCGCGACTGCTGACACAGTCGACGCCCTCTTCACAGCACCCGTTCAGGTCTTGCGGCGGACAGGGCGTGCCGTCCGCCAGCCGGCAGACGGTAAACTCGCCGACCATGGGGACATCCACGCAGGGATACTCTGCGCCGAGCGGGTTGATGAAACCGTACCAGTATTTCGTCCCGGTGCTTTTCGTCCCGCCAAAGAGCAGCGCGCTGCGCCCGTCCGCCGTGGTCAGCCAGGCGCCGCCCTCCCACTCGTCGGGGTGCTGGTAGCCGTTCATGCAGCGGACGATCTCGTCGGTGTTGTAGACGTTTTCATAGAGCAGCAGCGTCGTCTCCTGCAGGCGCGTCCCCGCCGGTGGGGCCGAGCCGTCGGGCAGCCAGGGGCGATAGGCAAAGAGCGCCGGGCCCATGCCCCCCTGCCCGCCGTCGCGCATGCGGCCCGTAGCCAGGTAGCGACCTTGCGCGTATGTGTCGGCCCAGGCAACGGGGATGTCCAGCATGTAGCCGTTGACGCTGTAGAGGTCCTGCTGACCGATGAACCAGGTGCCACGAAACTGGGGATTGTCGAGCGTGGCGTTGAACCAGCCGTGCGATGGCTGGTCTTCCGCTTGCAGGTGCGTTCCCCAGGCAATGTGGATGAGCGGCCCGGTCGCCGGGTGGTTGAGATATTGCAGGCCGATCTTGGGGATTTCGTCCTGGTCGACAAAGTAACCGGCGGTGACGTTGGAAAAGCCCTGGACGAACTCGGCCACGGGCAGCGCCTCCACGTCGCGCGAGTTGACGGGGGTGGGGATGCTGACCTCGGCGACCTGGCTGCCGTCAGGCAGAGTGCCCCACGCCTGCCGGTCGTGCCCGGTGATAAAGAGGGTGTTGTGGTCGGGGTTATAGGTCATGGCGTTGCCGCCGTAGGCAAAGGTCTGCGGCGGGGTGTCGCCGCCAGGCAGGCGGAACGCGCCCAGGTAGACCAGGTTTTCCGGCTGGATGCGCTGCCCGCTGCCGCCCGGCGTAACGGTGACGAGGGGCAAATAGCCGACGGGGGTCATTTCAGGCGGCAAGGTCGCCGTGCTGACCCCCTCGGCCGTAGGGGTGGGGGCAGCGCAGGCAAAGGTGATCGACAGGATGATCAGCAAGATAGCAATTCTGTGTATTTTCATGGCATCTCCTTTCTGTTCGATAGGTTTGTCTACTCTATCCGCGTGATCCGCCAGCGCGCCCACACTCCCACGCCGACGATGCACTTGCCACAAAGCGCATCGTTGCAGTCAGAGGTAGCCTCGAGAAACCCGGTATAGGCATCGGTGCTCGCTCCCCAGTTGTCGCGCTGGCTGTAGGGGTAGACCGGCGAGGCAAACGGATCGTCGCTCGTCCACACGTCGAGTTCGGTCGCCGTGACCATGACGTACAGATTTTGCGTGGCCGGTACGTCGAACTCGAAAGCATAGCGCCCGTCGCCCTCCATGACCCAGTCTGCGTCCGAACTGGCGTGACCCATGCACGCGCTGTGCGAGCAGGCGACCAGGTCGCCGCTGGACGGGTAGCGCACGTTATGGACGATCCACGAGATATCGCTGGCGGTAGGGCCATAGCCAGCCCAGAAGCGAAATTCCCACTCACTGTCACAGTCAAAGATGCTGCAGCCGCTTTCGCTGCAGTGGGCCCCCCGGACCTCCAGGAACTCGACCCGCATCGTGACCGGCGTCTCGAAGCTGTTGTTGCCACGGTTGCCGTCAGGGAGCGCCCCGTCGGGATCGAGGACGAACACCATGCCGCCGATCTCGTCCACCGCATCCATGAGCTGCAGGATGCGGCTGCCGCCGGAGGGGATCTGGACGTCCCTCCAGGTGTGCATACCGACGATCTCGCTCGAACCGACGCGCGTCCAGTGCACGGTGATGTCAGCCGGCGCAGCCATGTCGGCGGCGTTGTTGAAAACGTGGACGCGCAGTTGGCCGGAAGGCTCGTGCCGGTCGACGTTGGTGATGGTCAGGTCGGGCTCCCGGCCAGCCTCCGGGCCGACAAGCACGTCGATCATGAATTCGAGCCGCACCTGGCCGCTCACCAGCGCGTAACGACCGGGGCGCAAATCATCGGCTGAGCGGGTGAGTGAACGCATGTAAACTTCGCGGTAAACGTAGCCTGCCCCCGACCGATCCCACTCATAGATCGCCCCGCCCAGGGTCAGGTCCTCGTCCGGCCCCAGTTCGACGGTGACCGAGTTGGATTCAGGTGCCCGGTAGGGGCTTCGGCCCATACCCGACCCCCAGCGCCAGATCGTGTCGAACATTTCCTGAATGTCGTAGCGCCTGTGGGGGCATAGCCTGAAGCCGTCGAGGCCATCTGCTCCCTCGAACGAGAGATACCTGGATTCGCTGCCCTGCACCCAAAAGCTGCCAAAGATGGGCCCCACGCAGTCGTTCTCCTGGTCGCCCGAATCGAGCGTCCACAGCCGGTCGAACGTGACGCGCACGACGCGCGGGCAGGGCGGGGCCTCCCAGGTTACGACATTGCTGTGGGGCGACTCGCGCCCATCCGCGCCATAGGCTGTGACGGTGAACTCGCGCCGTCCGCCGCAGAGCGGCGCATAGCTGCCGACGTCCATCGAGGCGACGTTCGACGTGCCGCGCATGCGCATGACGCGGCTGCCGTCCACGTACACACCGTAGCTGGCCAGGCGGCTCATGTCGCCATCCCACTGCCAGATCAAGAGATTGTCGCGCCCGTGGCTGAGCAGCACGAGCGGCGGCGGGAAAGCCGTCTCGTCGCACGAGCCGGAGCAAAGGCGGTATTGCGCTTCGAACCAGCGGCCCTCATCGCCGCCAGTAGAACGCACGGTGATCACATGACCATCCCAGTCGCTGGAGGGGTGGCTCATGTCGATCGCGCCCATGCTCCAGTAGGTGCCCCAGCCTCCGCCGTCGCCCATGAAGATGACGTCGCCGCCGCACTCGGCCTGAACCACGATGGGCTGATCCAGCCTGGTCAGCAACAGCCGGCTGCCCAGCGGCGTGGCAATGTCCCATTGCTGCGCGCCCAACGGTTCAAAGCTGTATCGCTCCACCGCTCCACCAGCCAGGCGAGGGTAGCAGTAGACGCCGTCATAGTCGTGGCTCACCCCAAAACTGAGCGCCTGGAACTCGACGACGAGCGGAATCCCGTCCGGCCATTCGACCTCGCCAGGACCAGGGGCCATCTCTTCTTCGTCATCTGTCGGCGCCGGGCAGCCGCCGTCCTCCGGGCGACCGCTCTCGTCCGGGCAGAGGTCGACGTCATCAGGGGCGCCGTCGCCGTCGCGGTCGCCGACGCCGCTGCCGGGGCAGCCGACCGCTTCGGGCGTGCCCGGCTCGTCGGGACAGCGGTCCCACCAGTCGGGGATGCCGTCGCCGTCGCTGTCGGGGCAGCCGTCGTGCTCGGGCGGGCCTGGCTCCAACGGGCACGGGTCCAGCCCGTCGGGGATGCCGTCGCTGTCGCTATCTCCACCGCCGCCAGGGCCGCCGCCGGGGCCTACATCCGGGACAGGGCAGCCGCGATTCTCCGGCGGCCCCCATTCGTCGGGGCAGCCGTCCTCGCTGTCGCGCACGCCGTCGCGGTCACGGTCGGGACAGCCCCACGTTTCCGGCGTGCCAGGCTCATCGGGGCACATATCCTCGCCATCGGCAAAGCCATCTCCGTCGCGGTCGCCGCTGGAGGGAGCCGGGCAGCCGCCCTCGAACGGGCCGGGCGCGTCGGGACAGGCATCCCCGGCGTCGGGGATGCCATCGCCGTCACGGTCAGGGCAACCGGCAGTTCCCGGCGAACCGGTCACGTCGGGGCAGGCGTCCTCGTCGTCGGCAACGCCGTCGCCGTCGCGGTCGCCGACCAGCGGACAGCCGCTGCCGGCAAGGCCCGGCTCGTCGGGGCAGGCATCCCCCTCGTCGGCTATGCCGTCGCCGTCGCGGTCATCGGCGGCGGGAGCAGGGCAGCCATCCGCGCCAGCGCCTGCCGCAGCGGCGCAGGCGTCCTGGGCATCCGCAACGCCGTCGCCATCGCCGTCGGCGCAGCCGCCAGTGGACTGGCGCCCCGCCTCGTCCGGGCAGGCGTCGACCTCATCGGCCACGCCGTCGCCGTCGCGGTCGTTTGCGGCAGTGGCCTCCACGTCGATCGTGGCCTGGGCGCGGCCGCCCTGCCCATCGAAAGCCCGTGCGATCAGGGCGTGTGTCCCCGCCGTGGCGGGTTGCCAGTAGACCACCAGCGGGAAGGGAGAAGCGCCGTCGGGCAGCGTGCTGTTCTGCGCGGCGTGCAACTGACCGTCGATCCACAGCTCGACGCGCGTGATCTTGTTGTCGCCGCTGGCGACGATGTGGACCATCAGCGGTTGCCCCACCGTCACCTGCGCCCCGGCCTGGGGCGAGGCGAACAAGACGTTCAGCCGCGCCTGCGCCACAGCCTGCGGCTGCGGCGTCGTCTGCGGCCGCCGATAGGTAGAGCCAATGGCAATAGCCGCCACCAGCAGGCTGCACAGGGCCAACCCCATAGCCACCAGGAAGAACGCTTTCGCATGGGACTCTTTCATCGCTCGACCTCCTGTGAGCTCCCACCCTCATCCGATCGTGATGGAGAAAGTGAACCAGTTGGACCAGGCGCTGACGTTGCCAGCGCCGTCCCTGGCGCGCACGCGCCAGCGGTAGTAGACGCCACACTGCACGTCAACCTCGGACTGCTTGGCCGTCAGCCCGGCCCGTTCGATCACGGGGTTCCATTGCGTGGCAGAGACCTGGCTTTCCAGTTGAATCTCATAGGTCACGCCGCTGGGGTCGGTGACGGGCAGCCAGACCAGCACCTGCCTGCTGGTGCAGGCGATCGTCAGGCCGTCGGCTGGCACGTAGGGCTGGGGCACCGGCGGCGGCGTGGTATCGGCTGGCGCAGTGACGGTGATGGTGACGCTGCGGGTCACCTCCCCGCCGGGCGCCTCTACGCGCAGGACGTAGGTGGCCGTGCTGGTCGGGCAGACCTGCTGAGTGCCGTGGCCGACCACCCCCACGCCGTTCAAAAAGACCGCCGTAGCATGCTCCACGTCCCAGCGCAGGTTCACACATTCCCCCGCCGTGATGGACTGGCGGTCGGCGGAGAAAGAAACCTCCACCGAGGGGATGGGAGTTGGGGTGAAGGTGGGCGGGACAGGGGTGAAGG
>DAOTYD010000226.1:0-8531 GCA_034435295.1 Anaerolineae bacterium
GAAGGGCTGGCAGGCAGTCGGCCAGCTCGCGGGGCAGACAGGCCGCTTCGAAGAACTGCTGCGGGCCTTCCACAACGACGCGAAAGACCAGGCCCCAGTACCAGAGCGATTCGGCGGGGGAGACGGGGGCTTCCCAGGGACGCTCGCGGGCCAGGCGGCCGGGGCCCATGGCGCGCACCTGGCCCCAGCGGCGGGTGAAGGTGGGCCAGGCGATGCCTGCTGTGGCTCGCAGGGCGGTCAGCGCCTGTCGTTCGTCGGTGGAGAGGGTTTCCCAGACCTCTTCCAGCAGGCCGGGGGTTTGCATGCGCGCGGCCAGCAGGGCGGCGGCATCCCCACGGCGGGGCGGCAGTTCGTCGACCTGCCAGCGGCGGGCGATGACCTCCAGCCGCGCCGGGTCGGCGTCGAGCAGGCACTGTTGGAGCGTGGGCAGCCGGTCACTCAACCCCGCTTACCTCTCCGGTGGCGCTCATCCCTGCCGGCTGGTGACCAATCCCTGGCGGGCCCATTCGCGGTCGGCGGCTGCGCCATCCCATAACGAGCTTCCCTTCGGCTTCGCTCAGGGCAAGCTTTGGCGCTTCGCGCCTCAGAATGACATTTGCAGAAACTACGAGCACGCCCTCGATCTCCAGCCTGAGCAGTTACAAGCGATACGCGATACGCGATAAGCGATAAGCGATACGCGATCAACTGCTCACGAGAAAACATGCCGCCCAATGCTCTGGCGAGACTTCTACCAGCGGCGGCTCCTCCTGCGAGCAGATATCCATGGCGTAAGGGCAGCGGGGATGGAAACGGCAGCCGGGTGGGGGGTTGAGCGGGCTGGGGACGTCGCCCTGCAGGATCATGCGCTCGCGCTTGATGGTGGGATCGGGGAGCGGGATGGCTGCCATGAGGGCCTGGGTGTAGGGGTGGAGGGGGTTGCGGTAGAACTCGCCACGGTGAGCAATTTCGACGATCTTGCCCAGGTACATCACCGCCACGCGGTCGCTGATGTGTTCGACGACGCTCATGTTGTGGGCGATAAAGAGGTAGGTGAGGTTGAACTCGCGCTGCAGGCTGCGCAGCAGGTTGAGCACCTGGGACTGGATGGAGACATCGAGCGCCGAGACCGGCTCGTCGCAGACGATGAACTTGGGGCGCAGGACGAGGGCGCGGGCGATGCCGATGCGCTGGCGCTGTCCACCGGAGAACTCGTGGGGGTAGCGGCGCAGGTGGTCTTCGGCCAGGCCGACCTTTTCCATGATCTCCATCACCCGCGCCAGGCGCTCTTCTTTGTCTTTGACGCCGTGCACTTCCAGGCCATCGCCGATGATCGCGCCGATCTGGGAACGGGGGTCGAGCGAGCCGTAGGGATCCTGAAAGATGATCTGCATATGGCGGCGCATCTCTTTCAGCTCCTGTCCCTTCATCCTGGTCAAATCCTTGCCGTCGAAGATGATCTGGCCGGAAGTCGGCTCGATCAGGCGCAGGATTGTCCGGCCGATGGTGGTCTTGCCGCAGCCGGACTCGCCGACCAGCCCCAGCGTCTCGCCGGCGCGGATGGTCAGGTTGACGTCATCGACGGCCTTGACCCAGCCCTGGATGCGCTTGAGCACGCCTCCGCGCACGGGAAAATACTTGACCAGGTTGCGTACTTCTACGAGAATCTCTGCTTTTCGTTCCACGGCCTTTTCCTCGGCGCTCATGGGTATAGCCAGCAGCGGACTTTGTGCCCTGGCTCGATGGGGATGAGATCGGGTTCTTGCTCGGTACAGATTTGCAGCCCTTTTTGCTCGCGCACGCGGCAGCGTGGGGCAAAGCGGCAGCCCGGCGGCAGGTTGATCAGGTTGGGCACCACGCCGGGGATCACGTCCAGCTCGTCTTTGACCTTGCCCAGGACAGGGATAGAGGCGAGCAGGCCCTGGGTGTAGGGGTGGAGGGGGTTGTTGAACAGGTCGCGGATGGGGGCTTCTTCGACGATCTTGCCGGCGTACATCACGGCCACACGGGAGGCCATCTCGGCGACGACGCCCATGTCGTGGGTGATCAGGATAATGGCGGCGCCGGTGTTGGCCTGCAGGTCGCGCATCAGGTCGAGAATCTGCGCCTGGATCGTCACGTCCAGCGCGGTGGTCGGCTCGTCGGCGATCAGCAGCTCTGGATTGCAGGCCAGGGCCATGGCGATCATCGTCCGCTGCGCCTGACCGCCGGAGAGTTCGTGCGGATAGGCGTTGACCCGCCGTTCGGGGTCGGGGATGCCGACCATGCTGAGCAGCTCGACGGCGCGCTTGCGCCCGGCGTTGCGTTTTATCGCCTGGTGGATTTCGAGCACTTCGGCGAGCTGGTAGCCGACGTCAAAGACGGGGTTGAGGCAACTGGTCGGCTGCTGAAAGATCATCGAGATGCGGCTGCCGCGGATGGCGGTCATGGCGCGGCGGGGCAGGGTGAGCAGATCGACGCCGTCGAAGAAAACCTGCCCGCTCTCGATCTTGCCGGGGTAGGCAATGAGGCGCAGCACGGAGAGCGAGGTGATGCTCTTGCCGCAACCCGATTCGCCCACCAGGCCGACGATCTCGCCGCGGCGCACATAGAAATCGATCCCGTCCACAGCTTTGACAACGCCGTCCTGCGTGTAGAAATAGGTGCGCAGGTTGCGGATGTCCAGCAGGATGTCGTCCGGCGGCGCTTGAGGAGTTGGTTGGGCAGTCATTTCGTCACCGTCCCTTGCTCAGCGGTTCAGGCGTGGGTCGAGCGCGTCGCGCAGCCCGTCGCCCAGCAGGTTGAAGGAGAGCACGACCAGCATAATCATCAGGCCGGGGAAAAAGACCAGATGGGGGGAGGTAAAGACCTGGTTGCGCTCTGCGCCGAGCATCGTGCCCCATTCCGGCGTCGGCGGCTGGGCGCCCAGGCCGAGAAACGAGAGCGCTGCCGCGTCCAGGATCGCCGTGGCGATGCCCAGTGTCCCCTGCACGATCATCGGCGTCATGGCGTTGGGGAGAATGCGGCGGAAGAGGATGCGGCTGGGGGAAAAGCCCAGCGCCCGATCGGCGGTCACGAAATCGCGCTCTTTGATCGAGATCACGCTGGCGCGCATCACCCGCGCATAGGCAGGGATGGAGACGATGCCGATGGCGAGGAGCGCGTTGACCAGCCCCGGCCCCAACACGGTGACGATGGCGATGGCCAGCAGCAGCGCCGGAAAGGCCAGCAGCACATCCATAATCCGCATGATGACATTGTCCAGCCATCCGCCGGCATAGCCGCCGACGGCGCCCAGCAGCGAGCCGATGACGATGGCAAAACCGACCGACGCAAAGCCGATGTAGAGCGAATAGCGCGAGCCGTAGACGATGCGGCTGAACAGGTCGCGCACGTTGCTGTCGAGACCCAAGATGTGTTGCGGTTGATCCCTGGGACAGCCCAGGAGGTGGATGCAGGGGGGCATGCGGCGCTGGACGCCCATGGCCACTTCTTCAGGCACGTCGAGCATCGAGAGGCGGGGGTCGTGCGTGGCGATGAAGGGGGCAAAGGTCGCCATCAGCACCATGATTCCCAGCATGATCATGCCCAGGATCGCCGAGCGCTGGCGGAAGAGATAGCGCATGGCGTCCTGCCACAGGCTGCTGCTCTTGCGTGGGCGGGATGAGCGCAAGTTCCTTTTCATGTCAGTCCAGCTCCTCACTCCAGGCGCACGCGGGGGTCGAGGAAGGCGTAGGAGAGGTCGACGATCAGGTTGACCACGACAAAGCCGATGGCGATGACCAGGGTAAAGGCCTGCACCACCACATAATCGCGGGAGGTGATGGCGTCATAGAGCGTCTTGCCCACGCCGGTCAGCCCGAAAATCGTCTCGGTGAGCACGGCGCCGCCCAGCAGGTAGCCCAACTGCAGGCCGATGATGGTGACGACGGGAAGCAGGGCATTGCGCAGGCCGTGCTTGAGCACCACCCCCAGCTCGTGCAGCCCTTTGGCCCGTGCCACGCGGATGTAATCGAGGCCCAGCACTTCCAGCAGGCTGGAGCGGGTCATGCGGGCAATGATCGACATGGGGATCGTGCCCAGGGCGACGGAGGGCAGGATGAGATGCTTGATCGCGTCCCACAGCTCAGGCCAGTGGCCGGTGACCAGGGCGTTGAAGGTGTTGATGTTGGAGAAAAAGGCCACCAGGTCGTAGGCGAAGGTGTCGCGGGTCAGCGAGAGGTTCCACGCCTCCTGCAGCGGCGGCAGGTACATGCCGGAGCTCATGCCGCCGGAAGGGGGCAACCAGAGCGGCGTATCGCGCAGCAGCACGGCGAAGAGATAGGCCAGCATCAGACCCAGCCAGAAAACGGGCATCGAGACGCCGACGTTGGCCAGCAGCATCGTGCCCACGTCGATGGGCGAGTTGCGCCAGTAGGCTGAGATGATGCCCAGGGGGATGCCGACGATGACGGCAAAGGTCAGGGCGCTGAGCGAAAGCTCTACCGTGACCGACAGGCGTTCGGCGAGCAGGCGGGTCACCGGCCGCTGGAAGCGCAGCGAGGTGCCCAGGTCGCCGCGGGCAATCTCGCCCAGGTAGATGATGAACTGGGTGGGGATGGGCTTGTCCAGCCCGTGGCGGGCCATGAAAGCATCGCAGATCTGGTCGGTAGCGCGCTCCCCCAGCACGGCCCGGCAGGGGTCACCGGGCAGCAGGCGGGCCAGGGCAAAGGTGGCAAAGAGAATGCCCAGCAGCACCGGCAGGGTCAGCAGCAAGCGTCGCAAGATATAACTGGTCATCAGTACGCCTCAACGACACAGAGCAGCAATTGAGGTGGGGCGCTGGAGAGCCAGCGCCCCACCCCGCAGGGACCAGGCGTTATTGTTCAGCGTGCAGGAAGGCACCGAAGAAGCCGCTGAAGTAGGTAAAGTTGCCATCGCGGCCGACGTGCAGCGGATGCGCGGCGTCCCACTGGGCAACATAGGAGAGGACGACGTCATTGGCGTCGAGGGTGGCGCCGTTGTGGAAGGTGACGCCGGGGCGCAGATAGAAGGTCCACACCGTCAGGTCGTCGCTGGCTTCCCAGCGCTCGGCCAGCGCCGGGACAACCGTCGCCCCCGCGATTTCATAGGTCAGCAGCGGCTCGAGCATCTGCTCGCAGGCGCGCAGCGACTCGCCATCCGTCTCATCGGCGCAGTAGAGGCCGATCGGCTCGGCGTTCTGCATCCAGACGAGCTGGTCACGGCCGCCGGGGTCCATCACCGCAAAGTACTCGTTGCCCAGCGGGCTGGAGTGAGCGCCCAAAACATCGGCGCGGAAGGCCGTGGCCGAACCGCCGTGAGCGATGGGGATCATCGGCACGTGCTGGCGGATCAGCTCATTGGCGCGGACGTAGTAGGGATAGCGCTCCTCCGGGTCAGCCAGAGATGCACCGGCTTCCAGGGCTTCCCAGATGTCGGGGAAGCCGTTGCCGAACTGGGCGGAGGCGCCACGACCAAAGTGAAAGTCGAGGAAGTTGACCGCATCGGGAAAGTCGGCGCCCCAGCCGAGCATGTGGAAGCCATCGATCTGGCCGGCGTCGGCGGCGTCGAGGAAGGCGCCGGACTCCATGACCACGATGTCGACGGTGACGCCGATGGCGGCGAGCTGGGCCTGGATGTCCTGAGCGACCACGCCTGGCTCAGGCAGGTAGCCGCGCACGACGTCGCGGTAGGTGATGGTGGTGCGGAAGCCAGGCAGCACGCCCTCCTCTTCCAGGATCTGGCGGGCCATGTCGGGGTTGTACTCCCACCAGGTCACCTCGGGGGTGTAGCCAAAGATGGAGGGCGGCATGAACTGGTCAGCGACGATCGAGCCGCGCGGGTAAAAGTTGTCGACAATGCGCTGCTTGTCGATGGCCATGGCAAAGGCCTGGCGGACGCGCTCGTTGTCGAAGGGCGGGTAGGTGTTGTTCATACCCAGGTAGAAGATGTTGGTGCCCGGCCGCTCGTAGAGGGCCAGGTTGGGATCGTTCTCGATGACCTCAAAGTCGTCCGAACCAGGGTTGTCGATGCCGTCAACGGTGCCGGCCTGCAGTTCGACCAGACGGGCGGCCGCCTCTGCGTTCCAGCGGAAAACGAGGGTCTTGGCAATGGCCGGAGTGCCCCAGTAGCCGTCATAGCGGGTCATCACCAGTTCCGAACCGCGGTTCCAGGCCTGCAGCATGTAGGGGCCGGTGCCGTTCGGGCGCTCGACCAGCTCGCCGCCGCCGCCTGTCTCCCACAGGTAATCGGCGTCGTTGATGTCCAGCGCCGAGAAGGCGACCTTGGACGGGAAGGCCGGGTCGGGGTAGCAGAGGGTGAAGCGGACGGTCAGCTCATCGATTGCCTCGATGGAGAGGAGCTCCCCGCCGTATTCACAGCTTTCGGCGGCGTGGCTCAGCGGCTCGAAAGCCGGTGGGGGTGCTGCCGTTGGTGCCTCTGTTGGCGCCTCGGTCGGCGCCTGCGTCGGCGGTGCCGTTGGCGTCGGCGTGGGCCGGCAGGCAGAAACCAGGCCGATCACCAGCACAACAGCAGCCAGTAGACCAAAAATTCGCAGCGATTTCATGTTCTTTCTCCTCCTGATTGATAGGGATTACTGAACTTGCAAAACGTTTGCCCTTTTTTCCCTGGCCTCACCTCCTTTCGCGCCGCATCTGGCGGCGGCGTCGAGGTTTGTTGAAAAGTATACTAGCATCAGGCATCTTGTCAAATCGGAACTTGCTCTTGTTTGCCGCTTGAGTATAATAACATTTGTCACCAGGCGCCCTGGGCGGTCCATACTGAAAGGAGGATTTGCGATGAAGCTGTTTCAGAAGAAAGAATATGCCACCGTCGAGGAGAAAAAGCTGAGCGTCCTGCGCTTCTGGTTCTTTGTGCTGGCCCTGTTTTCGTGGGTTATTCCTTTTCTTGTGCTCTATCTCCTCAACATGGCCCGCACGGGCGGCTATTTGTGGAGCTATGCGCTCAAGCCCAGCCTGTTCATCTTCGCCGTCGTCGTTGCTATCCTGCTCGTCGTCTACTTTGTCTACGCCTGGCTCCTGAAGCGGAAAGCATCCTAGCGCTTTAGAGGGGGCTGGAGAGGTCAATCGAGGTCACCGCCAATGACGTGGCGGGGTCGACCGGCGCTCTCTTGCGGCCCGACCAGCCCTCTTTCTTCCAGGATCTCGATCAGCCGCGCGGCGCGCGGGTAGCCGATGCGCAGCTCGCGTTGCAGCCAGGAGGCTGAGATGGTCTTGCGCTGTCGCAGCAGGGCGATGGTCTGCTGCAACAGTTCTTCTTCGTCATCGTCGATCGCGCCGCTGCTCCCCTCTGCCTCGGTGCTGCGGACCATGCCCTCCCACGGCGCTTCGACGGCCCAGCCGGGCGTCTGTTGCTGCCAGAACCTGACCAGGCGCTCGATCTCTTCCTCCGAAACGTAGCAGCCCTGGACGCGCAGCGGATGCCCGGCGTCGGAGGCCAGGTAGAGCATGTCGCCGCGCCCCAGCAGCGTCTCGGCCCCCGGCATGTCCAGGATCACCCGCGAGTCGATCTGGCTGGCGGTGGCGAAGGAGATGCGCGCCGGAAAGTTGGCCTTGATCAGCCCGGTCACCACGTCGGTGCTGGGCCGCTGCGTGGCGACGACCAGGTGAATGCCGGTCGCCCGCGCCATCTGGGCGATGCGGCAGATGGTGCGCTCGGTCTCTTCGGGGGCCAGCATCATCAGGTCGGCCAGTTCGTCGATGAGAACGATGATGCGCGGCAGGCGCTTTTCCGGCGCCCGCTGGCGCATTTTCTGGTTATAGTCGTCCAGGTTACGGGCACTGATGTCGGCAAACTCTTTGTAGCGCCGGTCCATCTCGTGCGCCACCCAGCGCAGCACTTTGACGATGCGTTCCAGCTCCACCTCGGGCTGGCCCAGGAGGTGCGGCAGGCCGCGGAAGCGGCTCAGTTCGACCATCTTGGGATCGATCATGACCATGCGCAGCTCGTCGGGCCGGTTGGTGAACGCCAGGCAGGCAGCGAGCGCCTTGATGCAGACCGACTTGCCCGATCCCGTTGTGCCGGCGATGAGCAGGTGGGGCATCAGCATCAGGTCGGCGGCGACGGGGCTGCCGGCCACGTCTTCGCCCAGCGCAAAGGCCAGCGGCGACCGGATCGCCTGGAACGCCTCGCTCTCCATCACCGAGCGCAGGGTGACCAGGCCGATCTGTTCGTTGGGCACCTCGATGCCGACGACGGAGCGGCCCGGGACGGGCGCTTCGACGCGCAGGGAGGGCGCGGCCAGCGCCAGCGCCAGGTCGTTGGCCAGCGAAGCGATCTGGCTGACGCGCACCTTCTGACGACGCTGCCCGCTGCCTCGCTCGGTAAAGCCCGGCGCGATGCCGAACTGGGTCACGGTGGGCCCGCGCCGCACTTCGATCACCTCCACCGGCAGGCCAAACTGGGCCAGGGTCTCGGTGATGATGCGGCTCTTTTCGCGCACCTCTTTGTCCGAAAGCACCGGCTCTGGCGCCTCATGCAGCAGGTCCAGCGGCGGCAGTTCCAGCGTCTCTGGCAGCACGGCGGGGGTGAGGGGGATGGGCGTGGGCGGAGCC
>DAOTYD010000227.1:0-4120 GCA_034435295.1 Anaerolineae bacterium
ACAGGTGGTGAAAATCCCAAAATCGAACCAGAGAAGTACATAGTTTACCTCTGGTTCCACGAAACAATGCACCATCTGCTCCGGCACGTAGGGAGCAGGGGGCGCGTAAAAGAGTTCAAACAGCTCTTTGCGCCCGACGGCGGCAAAGAACTGTTTGAAAAAATTGTCGCTGCGGCGATAGACGCCGAAGCCGACAATGTGGTGCAGCATATACTTGTTGCACTGTTTCCGTCTGTCGATCAGGCGGTAAAACAGGTAGGCCTCTACCTGTTGCCCGATCAATTGGGCTTTTCGCCAGGGATGTCATTTGAAATGATGGCCCTGCAGATCTTGGAGCAGTTGAAAAACTGCCCCAAGATGAAAGGCCAGGGCCAAGGTCAAGATCAGGACCAGGGCCAGGGTGAGAGCCAGGACCAGGACCAAAGTCAGGGTCAGGGTCAAGACCAGGACCAGGACCAGAGCCATGGTCAGGGCCAGAACCAGGACCAGGGTCAGAGCCAGGGCCGGGGTGAGGACCAGGACCAGGACCATGGTCAGGGCCAGAACCAGGACCAGGGTCAGACCCGGGGGCCAGACCGGGGGCAAGAAGATAAAGGGCAATGCTCTGCATGCCCTTATCGTCTTATTTGCACCCGCCTTCCCCTATCACAGCTCCTCACAGGAGACGAGGAAAGCGTGCGGGGGGAGCAAATGGGGATTCCCCCGGGAGAGAATTTTCTCCAGGAAGCCCTGGAGCAAATCTTCTCCATTGGCAATATCCCCGCTGGACTTAAAAGATTCGTATCTGTCCAGGGCCGGGACAATAGCCTTTGCCGTGTTGTTTCCCAAGTCGTCAAAGCAACACGGCAAGCAATACAGGGAGGGCTAGGAGCCAACATAGACCCAACGGTTCCCAATCCCCCCCTGTCCCAGATTGGGTGGACTCTGGGAGGAGTCCAACTGCCAGGGGAAAGCACTCCCCAAATTGGCATTGGGTTTGTTGTTGATACATCAGGCTCAATGCCAGAGCTCTTTATCAAAAAGAGCATACAGGCCATTCTGGGAGTAGTTACCGTCCAAGGGCCTGTGCTTGCCGTGTCTTGTGACACGGAAGCTTATTATCGCTTCGTAGTCAGAGGGCACTTGCACGAGTTCCCTCTCTACGGCGGAGGGGGAACCGCCCTGTGGGCAGGGGTCCAGGCCATCCTGGAACGCCCCTATCCCCCCGGGGCCCCCCAGGAGATCACCACGGTGATCATCCTGACGGACGGCTATTCTGACTGGCCGTCCGACGAGGAAGCACAGGAAACCATTCCTGACAACGTTGCCATTTTTGTTGTGCTTCTTCATCAAGGGAGGAATGTTCCGAAAATTCCTTCCTTTGGGGGGCGACTGAAGCAAGTCGTCTCCCTTGCGGTGGAGTGAACCCCACTGAACTCTCTCCCGCAGGCCTGGCCTTCTTTTCAGCCTGCAGGAGAGGGGGGGATACAATTAGAAAATAGAAAAAACCTCTCCTTCCCGATGCGCCTGGTGACAGGTTTCCGGGGGCAGGGAGAGGCTTCATCACGGGGAAATCCCCCGGCGTCACTTCCCACGAAACGGGAAGCGTTTCTTTCTGACGATACAGAAAGAAAAGATAGAAGGGAGGAAAAAAACATGTTTCACACGATCATTATTGCAGGACACCTGGGCCGGGATCCCGAAATGCGCTACCTGCCCAATGGCACACCGGTGACGACCTTCTCAGTCGCCTCCAGCCGCAAGTGGACCGGCCAGGACGGACAGCCGCAGGAAGAGACGATCTGGTTCCGCGTCTCGGCTTTTGGCCGACAGGGGGAGGTCTGCGCTCAGTATCTGGCCAAAGGCCGCGCCGTGCTGGTGGAGGGGCGTCTGCGCCCCGATGACGGCGGCAACCCCCGCGTCTGGCAGCGCCAGGACGGCTCATGGGGGGCCAGCTTTGAGGTTGTCGCCCAGACGGTGCGTTTCCTGGGAGCACGAGGCGAGCCCGCCGCGCCCGCCGTGGATGTCCCCTCCTACGAGGAACCCGTCGAGGAAGAGATTCCCTTCTAACACTACCCTCAATCCACGGGGCAGATAGGCGACTGGTCAACAGGGACAACTCACGTTGTCCCTGTTCGTGCGTCTAGCAGATGGTCGCCAGAAGCTGGCCCTGCGCCACCTGGCAACCGGCGACGTCCTGCACGCCGCGGGCCACGCCGTCGCGGGGGGCGCGCAGCTCGATCTTCATCTTCATCGACTCGATCACCGCCACCACCTGCCCCTCCTGGACCGGTTGCCCCTCCGTCACCCGCAGCTCGACCACCAGCCCCGGCAGGGGGGCTTGCACCTCTGCCGGGCCGCTGGGCCGCCGGCTCTGTGCTTTCTGCGCCGGCTTTTGCCGTCCTCCCTCGATGCGGGCGCAATATGGTCGTCCGCCGACGATCACCTGACAGGCATCGTCTCCCGTCATCTCGACAAGCGCGTCGTAAGAGCGATGATCGACCAGCAACGAATAGCGGGACAGCCCCTCGATCTCCTCCAGATCGACCTCCAGCGGCTGCCGGTCCACCCAGACCCGCCCATCAGCGTCGACATCGATCTCGAACGTGCGCCCTTCGACGACGACGTGGTACTTTACCATCTCCCCCCTCCCACCTGCTCCCAGCGGCCCAGCGTCTTCCAGCGGCTGGAAGCCTCGCCCTCCCCTCTGGGGCGGGCATGGCGACGCCAGTCCAGCAGCGCCGCCGCCAGCGCGGCTGCCGTCAGATGGTCGGCGCTGGCCGTCTGGGCCAGGCTGAACTGCTCTTCGAGAAAGCGGGTGTGAAACTGACCGCCAAAGAAACGGTGGCTGTCCAGCAGAGCGCGGAGCAATTCGAGATTGGTGGTGATGCCAGCAATCTGGTACTCTTCCAACGCCCGCCGCATGCGCACGATGGCCACGCCGCGCGTCTCGCCCCAGGCCACAACCTGCGCCAGCAACGTGTCGTACAGAGGCGTGATGGTCATGCCCTCATAGATGCCGCTGTCGATGCGGATGCCCGGCCCGCCCGGCTCGCGCAGGCGGCTGATGCGCCCGGCGCAGGGGGCAAAGCCGCGCAAGGGATCCTCCGCCACGATACGGCAAGATAGCGCCCATCCACGCGGCTGCACCTCGTCCTGGGTGACGGGCAGTTCCCGGCCAGCGGCGACGCGCAACTGCGCCTGGACGATATCGATCCCCGTGACCGCCTCACTGACCGCGTGCCCGGCCGACAGGCAGGGATCGATCGCCACAAAGTAGAACTGCCCGTCCGGCGCGAGCAGGAACTCGACCGCGCCTGCGCCGACATAGCCCAGCGCCGTGGTCAGCCGCAGCGCCGCCGCGCAGATGCGCTCGCGCAGCGCGTCGTCCAGCGCCCGCGACGGCGCCTCTTCGACCATCTTGCGGCCGCGCCACTGGATCGAGCCCTCGCGCTCGCCCAGGTGAACGAGATGGCCGTGGCTGTCGGCCAACACCTGCACCTCGATATGGCGGGCGTTGTCGATGCTGCCCTGGTCAGGGAGAAACACCAGCCCCAGCTCGCCGGCCAGGCGGCGCACGGCCGCCTCGTCGGCCAGCAACTCCAGCGTCTCCGGGCGCGGCCCGACCCAGGCCAGGCCTGCTTCGACGCAGGCGCGCGCCAGGGCGGGCGAGGCCGCCAGCCGACCGCAGCCGGGGTGGACCACCTGCGCGTTTGAGGCGCGTGCCGCTTCGACGATGCGCTCGACGCGCAGATAGCTCTCCTCCACCAGCGGCGCGCCGATGCAGTAGGCCTCGTCCGCATAGAGCACGTGCGGCGCCTCGCGGTCGGCCTCGGAAAAGACGGCTGCCGTCTCCAGCCCCAGCTCGCGGCAGGTGCGCAGCACCCGCACGGCCATTTCACCCCGGTCAGCAACAAGAACTTTCACAGCGGGATATTCCCATGCTTGCGCGGCGGACGGCGCACGCGCTTGTTCTGCAACGAGCGCAGCGCCTGGATCAGCACCGGCCTTGTCTGCGCGGGACGCACCACGCCGTCCAGGTAACCCCGCGCGGCGGCAACGTAGGGGTTGGCAAAGGCGTCGCGATAGGTCTGCACCAGCCGCGTCCGCGCCTCCGCCGCGTCCCCCGCCCCCTCCAGCT
>DAOTYD010000228.1:0-2689 GCA_034435295.1 Anaerolineae bacterium
TCTCCTTGTCTCCCCCTCTCCTTGTCTCCCCCTCTCCCTCATCTCTCCCACCTCGACTTGTACGGCTCGATGTCCAGGGCCAGGCGCGAGCGCAGGGGCACGTAGCCGTGGGGGAAGAACCAGCTCACCATCGGCAGGTGGTCGACGCGCACGTTGTAGGCAGCCTCACAGATCAGGACCTGGCCACGGCCCCAGACGTTGGTCGTGTAGGCGCGCACGAACAGCCCCTGCGGGTCGATGGCGCTGCCTGCCGCCGCCGTCTCCACCGCCGTCTCCACCGCCTGGTCGAGGCCACGCCCTGCCGCCAGCGTCTCGATGCCGGCGCGGGCGCAGTTGCGCGCCGCCGTCGCCACCAGCACTTTGGCCGGTTGCACCTGGCTGACGAACAGCACCAGGCCCAGGATCATCGCCAGAAACAACACGCCCACCAGAAACGGAACGATCTCTTCCATGTTCGGTCCTTTCGCCTGCCAGCCAGTGGCCTGGCCGCCCCGACGCCTGGGGAACGGCGGTCACATTCCCCCGCCAGGGCGACCAGGCTACCGCCCTGGGCGCAGCACTGCCACGCCCCTGGGCGCGGCGCCGCCACACCCCTGGGCGCGGCACCGCCGCGCCCCTACTCGAACACATCGGGCGGGCCGGGGTAGAAATCCTCCCAGCGTTGGAATGACCCCGCCCCCAGGTCGGCGCGACCGCCGAGGACCGCCGGCATCCAGCCTTGCAGGCGCACCCACAGCGAGCGCCGGTGGGGGTCCTGGTCCACCACGGCCACCTGCCCCACCTGGGCCGGCTCGACGCCCCACCAGGTCGCCAGGTCGCTGCCGGCCTGCTGGTAGCCCTGCGCCGGGCCGTAGCCGGAGCGCCCACCGACCAGCGCGGCCTGGTGCGCGGATAGCACGGCCCCGGCGCGGCGAATGCCCACCAGCGCCGTCAGGATGATGGCCACCGTCAGCAGCCAGAAAAAGACCTGCCCGACGATCCAGGTGACTTTGCTCTCCACCTTACGGCCCCCAGTTCAGCGGCACGCCCTCGATCTGCCCGGCGGTCTGCTGGGCCAGGTTCATGATGGCCGGGGCGAGCAGGGCCACCACCGCCAGCAACAGCGACACGCTCACGGCGACCAGGATCACCGTCACGGCGATCTTGGACAGCCCGGCCTGGCCCTCGACCCACCGCTCCTCCGGCGGCCAGAGGACGTTCTGCAACCGACAGTACAGAAACAACAGCTTTTCCTTCATGTGACACCTCCACAGATTTCAAGACTTTAGCCACAGATTACACAGATTATCACGGATTGCCACAGATGCTTCTGATCAATCTGTGTAATCTGTGATAATCTGTGGCCATCCTTACATCCCTCCCAAAGCCGTCAGCACGATCCACAGCGCAGGCGCGCCGATGAGCAGAAAGAGCACCACCAGCGTCGTCCCCGTCACCAGGTAGGACATCTGCTGGGTGTTGTCCTGTCCCTGCTGACGGAGGAGCCGCCGCTGCTCGTGCAGGGCCGTCTCCGTGTGCGCCTCCAGCACCGTCCCCACCTCGCCGCCTTCCGCCAGGACCGCCAGCAGGTCGCCGCACAGGTTGACCAGCGGCTCGCAGAGGCGGTTGCGCTCGATGACCGCCTCCAGCCCCCGCCCCAGGTCGGCGGTGATGTCATAGACCGCCAGGGCGCGGTAGAGTTCGCGCGCAAACGGTCCGCCAGGGCGCGCGGTCAGGTAGCGCAGGGCGGCGACAAAGGTGCGCCCGGAACGGACGTACACGCGCAGCTCCGGCACTTTGTAGCCCATCTCCAGGATGATCTGGCGACGGCGCTTTTCGGCGGCCTCGGCCACCTCGCTGTCGGGGTCGATAAAGCCGATGATGCCCGCCGCCAGGCCCGCCAGCGCCAGCGCCGGGGTGAGGCGAAAGAGCACGGCGACGACGCCGACCAGCACCAGCCCGCCCAGGGCGAACAGCCCGCCGTGGAGGAGCTTGGTCGCCCACATCGTCTCCAGGTTCCAGAACGGCGCGTCGGGGGTGGGCGGCGAGACCTCGCCGGGCGCCCAGTACCAGTCGGCCTGCTTGAGCAGGCGCAGGTAGCGGGCGTTGGGGCCGCCGCGCCAGTCCCTGCTCTCGGCCCCCTCGCCGCGAAACCAGATGGCCAGGTCTTCCAGCGGCCCCGCCAGGGGGGACAGCGGCCCGCCCTGCACCTGGCGCAGCCGCGTCTGCGCGTCCGTCTGTCCCTGCTGAGGACGCGCCACGGGCCTGGGCCAGGTCAAACCGGCCACGACCAGCAGAGCGGCCAGGCCGCCCAGCAGCGCAACGATCAGCTCCATCTTTCCTCCTCTCCCTCCTGGCGGCGGATGCGGGCCAGCCGCTCGCGCACAAAGCGGTCGCTGAGGAGCTGCCCCGGAGCCAGGTAACCGCCCATAAAGCGCGGGTGGCTGGGGGCAAAGATCAGGTCCGGCCCGTCTGTGTCGCCTTCGACGTCGTGCGCCGGGACGAGCGCACCGAAAGCCTCCGTCCCGTTGTCGGTCGTCACCAGCGCCCAGGCCACCACGCGGACGGTCTGATAGTCCTGCAAATCAGGCCGCGCAAAGAGCGCCATCCAATCCCCTGCGCCGGTCAACTGGCGGATCGTAATACCCACCTGCACCCCCAATGTGCCCATCTTCCTCTCTCCTTGTCTCCTTGTCTCCTTGTCTCCTTG
>DAOTYD010000229.1:0-12948 GCA_034435295.1 Anaerolineae bacterium
CCCCCACCCCGCTCCCCTCTGACCTGCTGCGGCTGGGTCAGGAGGCGCTCTTTGTCGGTGACGATGAGGAAGCGGCGCGCGCGTTCCAGGCTGCCAGCGCCGCCACGGCCGACGAAGCCATCGCCGCCCAGGCGCTGTTGGGATTGGGGCAGAGCTATCTGGCAGGGGAACGACATGCCGAGGCCGCTGTCGCCCTGCAAGAGTTACTGGCGCGCTTTCCGGACTCGCCACAGGCCCACCAGGCCCACTTTTTCCTGGCCGAGGCGCTGGCCGGCAGCGGCGACATTCAGACGGCGGTTGCTCACTACCAGGCCTATCTGGAAGGCGGCACAGCCATTCCCGCCTATCTCTACGAGCGCATCGGCGAGGCCCTGTGGGCCAGCGGGGACTATACGGGCACCGTCGCCGCCTATGAAGCGGCCATTGCCGCAACAGATGACCTCTCTTTTCAGGTCGGCCTGCGCGAAAAGCTGGCCCTGGTCCATACCGCCTGGCTCAACTTTGACGCTGCGCTGGCCCAGTACGAGGCCATCCTGGAACGGGCGCAGATCGCCGACTATCGCGCCCGCATCGCCCACCAGATGGCGCAGACCTATCTCCTGGCCGACCGCCCTGACGAGGGATATGCGCTACACCAGCAAGTCGTCGATGCCTACCCCACCAGTCCCTGGGCCTACGAGTCGCTGGTGGTGCTGGTCGAGGCGGGCATCGCGGTTGACGACCTGACGCGCGGCATCGTCGACTACTACGGCGGTGCCTATGGGCCGGCGGTGTCAGCGCTCTACCGCTATATCGAGTCCAATGCCGATCACCTGGGCGATGCCCACTATTACGCGGCCATGGCGCACCTCAAGGCTGGCAGCCCGGCGCTGGCAGCGTCCCAGTTTCAGGTGCTGGTGGAGACCCACCCGGAGAGCGAGCGTTGGGGCGACGCCTGGATGGGCTGGGCCGAGTCGCTGCGTCAGCAGGGTGACCTGGAAGGGGCTGTGGCGACCTACCGTGCCTTTGCCGCGGCGGCGCCCGGCCACATCCGCGCGCCGGAGGCGCTGTGGAAGGCGGCGCAGCTCCTGGAGCGCTCCGGCGACCTGGCAGGCGCGGCGGAAGCCTACCAGACCTGTCAGAGGACGTTTCCCGCCTCCGACTATGCCTCTCCCTCCTTGCTGCGCGCCGGCCTGCAGCACTATCGGCAGGGCGACCTGGAAGCGGCGATCGCCGACTGGCAGGCGCTGGCGGAAGCCTACGCCGCCCCCGCCGATCAGGCAGCCGCTTTCTTCTGGCTGGGCAAGGCACATCTGACAGCCGGGCAGCCTCTGTCGGCGACGGCCGCCCTCAGCCAGGCCATGCAGGCCGCCCCGCTCAGCTATTATGGCCTGCGCGCTGCCGACCTGCTGGCCGACCCCCTGGCCGAGCCTTTCCCCGTTGTGGGCTATGTCCCGCTGCAGGACCCCGCTGCCGACCAGGCTGCCGCCGAGGCCTGGCTGGCCAACTGGCTGGGGCTGAGCGGGAGCGAGGGCATAGGCGAGCTGGACGCGACGCTGGCTGCCGATCCCCGCCTGCAACGCGGGCTGGAACTGTGGAGCCTGGGCTGGCGCGAGGAGGCCAAAGCCGAGCTGGAGGCGCTGCGCCGCGCCACGGTCGGCGATGCGCTGACCCAGTACCGGCTGGCGTTGCTTTACCGTGACATGGGCCTCTACCGCTCTTCGATCCTGGCGGCCAACAACGTGATTCGCCTCTCGCCTGCCGCCACGCCGCTCGATGCGCCGCCTTTTCTGGCCTGTCTGGCTTATCCGGTCTATTACCAGGACCTGGTTCTCTCCAATGCCCTTGCTGAGAACCTGCCGCCGCTGCTCGTCTTTGCGCTCATCCGCCAGGAGAGCCTGTTCGAGGGCTTTGCCACCTCGTCCGCTTACGCCCATGGGCTGATGCAGGTCATCCCTTCCACGGGTGCGTCCATCGCCGCGCAGTTGGGCTGGCCGCCTGGCTACGAGACCGCCGACCTCTACCGCCCCCTGGTCAGCGTGCGTTTCGGGACGTGGTATCTGGCGCGCCAGCGGGACGCTTTCGATGGGCGGCTGGACGTGGCGCTGGCGGCCTACAACGGCGGTCCGGGCAACGCCGCGCGCTGGCTGGAAAGCGCGGGCGATGACCCCGACCTGTTCGTCGAAGCCATTACTCTCAGCGAAACCCGTCTCTATGTGCGCCTGATCCGCGAGCATTATGCAGTCTACGCGGCGCTCTATGGCCGATAGGTGTGCAAGTTTGCAAGTGTGCAAGTATGCAAGTGTGCAAGTTTGCAAGTGTGCAAGTATGCAAGTAGGCAAGTATGCAAGGAAGCAACGCTGCATACTTGCCACTTGCATACTTGCCACTTGCATACTTGCCTACTTGCAAACTTGCAAACTTGCACACTTGCAAACTTGCTGTATACTGTGTCCCATGCATGACGAACAACCCGTACCCTATACCCTGATCATCGGCGCCGGCATTGCCGGCATGCAGGCGGCGCTCGATCTGGCGAACGCCGGCCGCCAGGTCTATCTGGTCGAGCGGCTGCCTTCCATCGGCGGGCGCATGGCCCAGCTCTCGGAGACGTTCCCCACGCTGGACTGCTCGCAGTGCATCCTCACCCCGCGCACGGTCGAGGTTGGCCACCACGAGAACATCCACCTCATCACCTATGCAGAGGTCGAATCGATCAGCGGGGAGGGGGGAAACTTTCACGCCCGCATCCGTCGCCACGCTGCCTATGTCGATTGGGAAAAGTGCACCGGCTGTGGCCTGTGCCAGGAAAAGTGTCCGCAGAAAAAGATCCCTGCCGAGTTCCAGCGCAAGATCGGCCCGCGCAAGGCCATCTACACCCTCTCGCCCCAGGCTGTGCCCAACAAGCCGGTCATCGACCGCGACAACTGCACCTACTTCCAAAAGGGCAAGTGCGGCGTCTGCGCCAAGGTCTGCCCGGTGGGGGCAATCGACTATGAGCAGCAAGACACTTTCCTCGAGATCGACATCGGCGCCGTGATCGTGGCGACAGGCTTTGACCTCTACGACCTGGAAAAGCTCACCGAGTACGGCGGAGGGCAGGTACCCGACGTGATCGACGCGCTGGCCTTTGAGCGTCTCCTCTCGGCTTCGGGGCCGACCGCCGGCAAAGTGCAACGCCCGTCCGACGGCAAGGAGCCGAAGGAGGTTGTGTTCATTCAGTGCGCTGGCTCCCGCGAACCGGAGCGACACATGCCGCACTGCTCCAAGGTCTGCTGCATGTACAGCGCCAAGCAGTCGATCCTCTACAAACACCGCGTCCATGACGGGCAGCCCTACATCTTCTACATCGACATCCGCTCGCCGGGCAAGCGCTACGACGAGTTCATCCAGCGGGCCATGGAAGACGAGTCCGTCATCTACCTGCGCGGCAAGGTCTCGCGCGTCTACCGCGAGAACGGCCAGGTGATCGTGCTGGGCGCCGACACGCTGAGCGGCAAGCAAGTGCGCATCGCTGCCGATCTGGTGGTGGTGGCGCCAGCGCTGGTGCCGCGCCCGGAGACGCGGCGGCTGGCCGAGATGTTGGGCATCGAGATCGACGAGCTGGGCTGGCTCACGGCTGCCAACGGCGACCTGCGCCCGGTGGAAACGGGGCGTCCCGGCGTTTTCATCGCCGGCACCGGCAGCGGGCCCATGGACATCCCAGAGACCGTGGCCCACGCCAGCGCTGCGGCGGCCAAGGTGCTCGAGTTCTTTGCCCGAGAAGGTCGGTGAGGTCGCTGGACGATTCGCGCAAAGAAGCGCGCCTCAGGCTGGCGCGTGGGGCAGAGAAAGAGTTGCTGTTCGGCGGCGTCCCGTGGCTGGGGGCGCTCTTTGCTGCAATCCTGTGGCCTGGCATACCGACTATCCTCATCGCTCTCGTCCTGAGCCTGTTCTTTGCCGTGCTGCTCTACTTCTTCCGCGATCCGCGGCGTGTGCCGCCAGCGGATGCCGATGCCATCGTCGCGCCTGCCGATGGCAAGGTGATGCAGGTCGAGCAAGTCAATGCAGCGCCGTTTCTGAACGGCCCCGCGCTCAAGATCAGTATCTTTATGTCGCTCTTCGACGTCCACGTCAACCGCGCGCCGGTGGCCGGGCGAGTTGCCCTGATCGAGCACGTGCCAGGGCAGTTCCTGCAGGCCTTTCGCCCTGCTGCGTCCGAGGTCAACGAACACAACCTGATCGGCCTGGAAAGCGCGCACGGAAACGTGCTGGTCAAGCAGGTTGCCGGCGTGCTGGCGCGGCGGGTCGTTTGCTGGGTCCGCCCGGAGCAGGTGCTGCAGGCGGGAGAACGGCTGGGGGTCATCAAATTTGGCTCGCGGGTCGATCTGTTCCTGCCGTCTGGCGCAGAGCCAGCGATCAAGGCAGGCGCACACACACGAGCTGGGGAAACAGTGGTTGCACGATGGAAGGTTTGACAGGCAGGAGGTGAGGAGGCATGAGGGACGCTCTACGCAGTCAGGTGCCCAATATGATGACGTTTGCCAGTCTGTTCTTTGCCTGCACCTCGATTATTCTGTCGATTCAGGGCTATCTGGTCACAGCGGCGCTTTGTATTCTGGTGGGGAGCCTGCTGGACGCCCTGGACGGTGCGACAGCACGGCGGCTGGGCGTCTCCAGCCCCTTTGGGCTGCAACTGGATTCGCTGGTCGATACGGTGACCTTTGGCATCGCCCCTGTCGTTCTGGTCTATCGGCACATGCAGGCGCTGGATTTCGACCTGACTCTGACCTGGATGGCGGCCACTGCTTACGTTGTGGGCGGTGTCTTTCGCCTGGCGCGCTTCAACCTGCTGCCGCCCAAAGACAGCTCACACCGCGATAGCCTGGGGCTGACCATCTCGTTCTCTGGCGCGGTGGTGGTGCTGGTCGTCCTCTCGAACTATACCTACGGCAGCAGTCTCTTGCCCGCTTTTTTCTTTCCCTTGCTGATGCTGGGGCTGGCCTTGCTGATGGTCAGCCGGATCCGCTATCCGGCGATCGGCGTCCTCATCCAGCGGCGGCGGCTGGCGCTGGCAGGGCTGATCACCATCGCGCTGTTGTCGCTCCTGTTTTCGCCTCAACTGGTCATTCTGGCTGCTGCGCTCCTGTACATCTTTTTTGGGCTGGGCCGGGCAATGTATCGGCTGATTCCGGCAGGGACACAGGCATGAAGATTTCTGCGAAGGAACGGCTTTTGGGATGGGGCCTGGCCACCTATGCACAACTGGCCTGGCGCACAGCTCGCTACCGCGCAGAGGGGCTACAGAATCTCGAAAAGGCCGAGGCAACAGGCCGCCCTTTCATCATCGCTGCCTGGCATGGCATGACCATGTTGATGACGGGCTACATGTATACCGTCCGGGGGGTTGACCCCGAACAGTTCAGGATGGTCGTGCCGGACGATGAGCGGGGAGTCATCCTCAACGAGTGGGCGCGGCGGATGGGCGCGCGGACGTTCACGATTTCGATGGCGGAAGAGTCGATGGTGGCGGCGCGTCGCCTGCTGGAGCTGATTCGTCAGTTGCGGGAAGGGAAGCGGCTCTTCTTGAACCCCGATGGGCCGGATGGCCCCTCGCATCAGCCCAAAAGCGGAGTTGTTTTTATCGCCCGCAAAGCCGAGGCGCTGATCGTGCCCGCCGCTGCCTGTGCGTCGCCGGCGTATCACATCCCCCGCTGGGACCGCTATACCGTGCCGTTCCCTTTCAGCCGTGCCACTGTCTTTTTTGGCGAACCGATGGAGGTCGGGCGCGAGACAGAGCTGGAAGATGCCCGCCTGCGGCTGCGCGAGCTGTTGAACCAGGCTGAACAGCAGGTCGAGGCGCTGCACCGCCAGCGGCGCTAGGTGCTGCGGCGGGGGCCGCGCTGGAAGGGCGCGCGCGGCGGCTCGACGCTTTTCCCTGGGGCGATCAGGGTCATTCCACAGCGGCTACAGAACTCGTCCTGGCGGCTCATGAGCAATCCGCAGCGCGGGCAGGCCACCGGCTGGACGTCGCCCAGGGGCGCGCCACAGGCAGAGCACTTGGGCGCGCCGATGGGGTTGGCGACGCCGCAATAGGCGCAGGTGACCATCGTCTGCTCGGCGCGCAGGCCCAGGCTGGCCCCCACGCTGGCGCAGTAGTGTTCGACGGCTTCCCACACCTGCTGGGGCAGGGTCAGTTCGGAGATACTGCGCGCTACATCGTCGATGCGGCCGATGAGGGAGAGGGGATTGACCAGGGCCATCAGGCCGGTCTGAGCCAGATCGGCGACAGCGCCCAGCCAGCGCTGCTGGCCCAGCGAGACCTCGATGCCGCCTTCGATGCGGGCGATGCCGATAGAGAGCGCTGTCTGTGGCCCGCCCCACCCCCAATCGCGCGAGGCAATCTGCACCAGGATATGGTCGCCCTGGCCGACCTGTTGCGCTTTGAGCGCGCCGCTGTTGAACTGCGCCACGAGGGCAGTGGCCAATCCCTGTGGGTCGATATCGCCCCGATACGTTCGTTGCTCCATTTTGTTTGTCAGCATGATGTCACCTCCCCAATTGTCCCCCATCGCGACGCCGACCGTTTTCGCATAGCCTGCTGTCAATTTCCCGGCTAAACCTGTCCGGCTAAAAGGGTTATGCAACCGCCTTATGACTATACGAAATCCCGCTGCACACACTCTATTGTAGACAATCCTGCCACCCCCGGCCTGACATCTGCCAGACCACACCCCACCAATTCGCCGAAAACAACAACCAATTTGCAATAAGCGATTCGCGATAAGCGATAAGCAATTCGCGATAAGTTTAGCACACAGATCGCCCGTAGACAAATCGACGAAAAACCGTCGCCAATCGCCCGTCAATCGTCTGGCAGGCGCATGGAATCTATGTTAGAATGAGCCAGTGTGGTCGGAGGTACGGAACAAACCTCCACCCCCTGGCGTCCACAGGAGAGATATTCGAAGCGGAGAAGCTAAATGAGCCGTAACGATTGCATCCGACTTGCGCTGGCGATCTTGCTGCTCGCCCTGCTGATGCTGGGAACGAAAACTCCAACGACGGCGCAAGCCGCCCCCGGCAACGTGACCATGACCATCACGCCCCTGCTGCAAGGCCACGTCAAATATGGCGAATGGCTTGTGCTTCGCGTCCACCTGGCCAACAGGGGAGACGACCTGATGGCCGAGGTCCAGGCTTTTGTCACCAGCAGCAGCGGTCAGACGGTCTATGCCGCCTCTGTGCCATTGCCCGCCGCCGCTCGCAAGCAGGTCGACGTCTACGTCCTGCCTTCCTCGTTCGTGCAGGCCGTCACCGTGCGCCTGGTAGAGGGCGAACAGGTGCTGGCCGAAGCCCAGGTCGATATCACGACACACCCCCAGAGCGAATACCTGATTGGCGCCCTTACCGCCGATCCCGCCGCCTTTGCGGCGCTGAATGGTCTGACCTTCCCCCAACGCTCCGGCAGCCGACTGTTGCCGCTCTCGCTGGACCAGCTACCGGAGCGGGCCGAAGCGCTGCGATCGATCGACTGCCTGATCCTGAGCGGAGTAGACACCTCCGCGCTGACGCCTGCGCAGGGAGAGGCCATCCAGGGCTGGGTCGAAGGCGGCGGACGGTTGCTCATCGGCGGCGGCGCAGGCGCCCGGCGCACCCTTTCCGGCCTGCCGCCAGCCCTCCAGATCGCCCAGGTCAGCAGCAGCGCCGAACTCTCCGCCCTCGACGAACTGGCCGACTTTGTGCTCGTACCGATCCAGGTGCCGGGGCCCTTCCTGGCCGCCCTGCCATCCAGCTACGAGGGACAGGCGGTCATCGGCCAGGAGCAGCCCCTGCTGGTACAAAAGACTCTCGGCAATGGCTGGGTTGCCTACCTGGCGCTCGATCCAGCGGCCAGCCCCTTCAACGCCTGGGCCGGTATGCTCCCCTTCTGGCAAAAATTGCTTGAACCTGGCTCTGCCCTTCCCAGTAACGTGCCCGTCGACATTCCCGCCCGTGCGCTGGAAGCAGAGCAGATGAACTATGCTCTGAGCAACCTGCCCGCCCTCGACCTGCCCTCCATCCGCTGGCTGGGCCTCCTCCTGGGGCTGTACATCGTCCTGGTCGGACCGCTCAACTACCTGGTGCTGCGCCGCCTGCGCCACCTGGACTGGGCCTGGATCACGATCCCCGTCCTCACCCTCGTCTTTTCTCTGACCGGTTATGGCCTGGGCTATCAACTGCGCGGCAGCGATGTCATCATCAACCAGATTTCGATCATTCCCCTCGCCAACGGGAGCAGCCGCGCGCCAGCGCGTACTTACATCGGCCTCTTTTCGCCCAGCCGCCAGCAATACTCCGTCGAGGTCAGCGGCAATGCGCTCATCAGCCCCCTCTCGATCGGTCAGGCGATGGGCTGGGACTCAACCTCCAGCTACTATAGCAGCGGCTCCAGCACACTCAACGTCTTGCAAGGCAATCCCGCCCTGGTGCGCAACCTGGGCGTCAACCAATGGGCCATGCAGACCTTCCAGGCCGAAAGCTGGATCGACACAAGCGACATAGCTATCGAGGCCGATCTGGCCTTTGAGAACCATCACGTGCGCGGGACGCTGCGCAACCGCACAGGCCGCCCCCTGCACGACATCCTCCTGATCAGTGGCCGCCGCTTTGCCCGCCTGGGCGATGCAGACATCGATGAGGAGATCCAGGTCTCTGTGCCGCTGCACGCGAGCAACAGCGGCGCAACCCTGCCCTGGGCGCTCTTCGAGAGCTACTACCAGGGACCGACCCCACCGCCGCGCGAGATCACCCAGCAACAGGGTATCCTGGAGGCCTATTTCCACACCAACTGGGGCCCGCCGGGATTGCCGTCCGGCATCACGATTATGGCCTGGACGGACCTGGCGCCCGTCGAGGCACAAATCCCAACAGTGCGCGCCGCTCACTTCCAGACAACGCTGCTCGTCGCACAACTGCCGCTGCCGGTCCACGACAATCACATCACCCTGCCGCCGGGTGTTGTCACCGCCCAGGTGATCGAGTATCAGGACGAGGCTGGCGAGTGCGGACCCAATGGTTACATCTACCTGGCTAACGGACGGGCCGTTCTCGAATTTCGTCTCCCCGCAGCGCTGCAAGGGGTAGTGATCGACTCGCTCGCCCTGACAGCGGTGCCGGATAGTGGCTTCTTCGGCCGACTGCCCACTCTTTCGATCTACGATTGGACTGCAGACGGATGGGCCCAGATAGGAAGCGTGACAGAAGGACAACCGTACCAGATTCCCCAGCCGCAGCGTTTTATCAGCCCGACTGGCAATGTGATCCGCGTGCAGCTCGAACAGGGGCATGGCGGCTGTCTCTACGTCGACCTGGGATTGGAAGGCGAAATCCCCTCTCCATAAGGAGCACCCGATGGCCGAGTTCATCATCGAAACGCATGGCCTGAGCAAGCGCTATCGGCGCGGCGCGCCGCTGGCGCTCGACGGCCTGAACCTCCAGGTAGCCCGCGGCGCGCTCTACGGCTTTATCGGCCCCAACGGCGCCGGCAAGACCACCACGCTGCGCCTGCTGGCTGGGTTGCTGGAACCGACTGCTGGCGAGGCGGTCATCGCTGGCTACTCGCTGCGCCGCCAGCCGCAGGCGATCCGCCAGGTGGTCGGCTACATGCCGGACTTTTTCGGCGTCTATCACGAAATGACCGCTGGCGAGTACCTGGACTTTTTCGCCCGCTGCCACGATCTGCCAGACCAACGGCGGCGAACGGTCGTGGCCGAGCTGCTGGAACTGGTCAACCTGGCCGACAGACGCGATGAAGAGGTGGGCCATCTCTCCCGCGGCATGCAGCAACGTCTCTGCCTGGCCCGCGCCCTGGTCCACGACCCGCAGGTGCTGCTGCTCGACGAGCCGGCCTCGGGCCTCGACCCGCGCGCCCGCGTCGAGATGCGCGAGCTGTTGCGCGAGCTTTCGGCGATGGGCAAGACGATCATCCTCAGTTCGCACATCCTGAGCGAACTGGCCGAGATGTGCACCGAGGTGGGCATCATCGAGCACGGGCGCATCGTCGCCAGCGGCCCGCTGTCGGAGCTGCGCAAGCGCGCCCTCGTCGGCGCCCTCCTGCGCGTCCACGTGCTCTCCGACGTCGACGCGGCGACCAGCCTGTTGGAGGGTTTCCCCGGCGTGAGCAACGTCATACGGCTGAACGGGGCGCACGAGGCGCAGGACGCCTGGCTGGAAGCCTACCTGGCCGGCGACGCCCAGGCTTCTTCGCAACTGCTGGCCCACCTGGTAGAGCATGGCGTCGCCATCGCCGAGTTCCGCCGCGTCAGCGATTCGCTGGAAGAACTGTTCCTGCAACTGACGGATGGTTAGCACAGATGAAAACGAAAATCCTGCACGCCATACGCCGACTTTTCAGGGCCAACCCGATCATCATCAAAGAAATGCGCCGCCACATCCGCGGCCCGCGCGCCTTTATCATCCTCAGCGGCTACCTGCTGGGGCTGGGCCTGCTGGCCTATGGCATCTACCGCCTCACCCTGGCAACCGCCAACGCCTACTATGGCTACGGCGGGGTGCCGCCGAGCGCCTACATCGGCCAGACGCTCTTTGTCAGCCTGGCGCTTTTGGAGATGCTGTTCGTCTGCCTGATCACCCCCGCTATGACAGCCGGCACCATCAGCGGGGAACATGAACGGCGCACCTACGACATGCTCCTGAGCACGCCACTGCAGCCGCTGAGCGTCCTCTGGGGCAAGGTCTTTGCCTCGCTCGTCTACATCCAACTGCTGATCCTGGCCGCCATTCCCCTCTCCAGCATCGTCTTTCTGTTCGGCGGCATCGCCCTGCGCGACGCGATCCAGGCCATTGGCCTGCTGGCGCTGACGGCGATGACCTACGGCATGGTGGGCATCTTTTTCTCCGCGCTGACCCGGCGCACCGGCGCGGCGACTGTGCTGAGCTATGTGGTCATCTTTGCCTTCATCTCCAGCAGCGTGCTGCTGTGGGCCATCAGCAACACCATGGGCACACAAGGGCTGCCCCGTCAGCTCTTGTTCGTGAACCCGATCAGCGCCCTGGCCTCAGCCATCGTGGCGCCGGGGATGGATTTCTACAGCATGGGTCCGGCAGCCAGCCTGCTCATCCTGCTGGGCGGCGGGCCGGACATGCTGGGGATATACGGCACAGTCGGCGTGCCCATGCGTCCGCTATGGCAATACACGGCTGCTCTCTACCTGACCCTGACCGTCGTGCTGTACGCCGTGACCGGCCAGTTGATCAAGCCGGTGCGGCGCTGGCGACCCGGCTGGCGCGGCCTGCTGGGCTGGCTTGCCGTGCTCGTTCTGGTCGTCGCCGGGCTGTTTTTCGTCTTTGGCACCAATCAGGGTTCTACGGGCTGGCCGGCGCCTGCCCCAACAATGGTGCCGATCGCCCCCCCATTCCCCGTTGTACGCGAGATCGAGGCGGTCGCAATCGAGACAAACAACACCGTACCCACGCCAACCCCTGTGCCCCCGCCCCCTGCCTTTGACGCCGAGGAATACCGAACGCTCTTCCAGAACAGCCTGGCTTCCAATGTGCTGATGGACACAGGCAATACTTTCTGTGACGTTGACATCCTGGCCAGCACCAACAGAGGCTATTACGCCCAGGTCTTTGTCTGGGCCTACTGTCGCAGTTTTTCGGTCGTCGACGGGCGGATCGTGCCGGGGCAGGGCATCAGCGTCCCTTACGTCTTTGAGATGTCCTGGGCAGAGGATCAGGGCTGGCAGATCGGCACCTTTTGGATGGCCGACATCCGCAACAGCCTCTCGCCCGCTGCGCAGCAGCGCCTGCAGGAAAGGCCGTATGACGAAGCCGCTGGCGAGGCGCGCCTGCTCGAGCAGGCGCAGCAGGCACTGCCAGGAGAGTGATCGTTACCCAATGAGCACCGCGACTCTGATCCATTACCTGCGCCCGTTGCGCCGACGCCTGCGCCTGCGCGACGGGCAACGTCTGGCCCTGCACACGCTGTGGCTGCCGCTCCTGTGCGGCGCGCTGATCATGCTCGCCGGACGCCTCTTTCCGCTGCCGGATTACCGGCGCTGGGCGTTGCTCCCCCTGGCCCTCTGGCTGCTGATCGCGCCTGGCTACGGTCTGCTGCGCCCCCTCCCGTGGCTATACGTCGCCCGCCGCGCCGACGCCGAACTGGGCCTGCTCGACCGGCTGGCGACAGCGCTGGAACTGGCCAGCAGACGGACACAGCGCACGGCGCGCTTCGACCCGCTGCTGGTCGACCAGCAACAGCAAGACGCCTTCCGCGTCGCTCAGGCCATCGATCCCAGGCGGGCTTTTCCGCTGCGCTGGCCGTGGCGACCGCTGGCGCTGGCAACGGCTGGCCTGGTCGCCATGGCCCTGCTGACCTGGCTGCCCAACCCGATGGACGCGGTCATCGCCGAACGGGCCGCCATCGCCCGGGCCGCCGAGGAGCAGGCAGAGCGACTGGAAGAGCTGGCCGAAGAGCTGACCGCCGAGGAGGGGCTCGACCCGGCGCAGCGCCAGGCGCTGCTGCAACAACTGCGCCAGGCGGTCGAGGCGCTGCGGGCCAACCCCGGCGACCGCGAGCAGGCGCTGGCCGACCTGGCCCGTCTGGAGCAGGAGCTGCGTCGCCAGCTCGACCCGCAGAACGCCGCGCGCCAGGCAGCGCTCGACGCGCTGGCCTCCGACCTGGCCGCGCTGGCGGGCATCCCCACACAGGACGCATCGCCCGACGAGCTGGCTGCCCTGCTGGAAGAACTCGCCCGCGCTGGCGACATGGCGCCAGCAGAAGGGGACGCGCTGGCCCGCGCCCTCGAGCAGGCGTCCGCCCGCCTGGCCGGCAGCGACGCGACGCTGGCCGGCGCGCTGAGCCAGCTTGCCCAGGACATCCGCAGCGGGCAGGCTTCCGCGCAGAGCCTGCAGGCCGCCACCGACGCCCTGCAGGCCGCCTCCGCAGCCGCCGCCGGACAGAGCGCCGTAGCCCAGGCCCTCAAC
>DAOTYD010000230.1:0-4559 GCA_034435295.1 Anaerolineae bacterium
TTCCTATGCCACCGATCCCCCGCCCCCCATCGTCTTCTGGTCCACTGGCGGGCCGGTAGGGGTGGAACGGCCCGCCGGGGAGAGGCCGGCAGACTGGCTGGCGGCGCTTCTGGCCGGGCCAACCGCAAGCGAGCGCGCCCAGGGCCTGTGGTCGGCCATCCCGGCCGGGACGGAACTGGCTGGCGTGGACGTCGCTGACGGACAGGTCGTGGTGCGGCTGCGCCTGCCGCCCGAAGCGCTGGCCCGCCTCGACGCCGAGACGCTGGAGGTCATCGAGCAGCAGATCGCCTGGACGCTGGAGCCGCTGAACTGGCAGGCGCTGCACGTGCAGACCTGGGACGCCGAGAGCAGCGCTTTTGTCGCCCTGGCCTCCTTCCTGCCGCCGCTCGACGCGCCGCGCAAGGAGACGGTCATCAGCGGCGAGGAGGCGCCCACGCCGGCCTACATCGGCCAGCCCCCCGCGCCCGGCCAGGGCCAGCCGCAGGGGGCGCTTTCCGGCAAGACGGTCTATGTCAGCGCTGGCCACGGCTGGCTGTGGTACGAAACGGTCAGTGGCTGGCGTACCCAGCGCCCACCCTATCCCAACCCGCCCTATGTCGGCCCGATCATCGAGGATTTCAACAACGCCGAGGCGGTCAACCAGTACCTGCTGCAGTACCTGTGGAACGCCGGGGCGACGGTCATCCCCGTGCGCGAGCGGGACATGAACAGCGCCGAGGCGGTCGTCGACGACGGCGAGGCCGGTTTTGCCACGGGCGGCACATGGAACACGACCAGCGGCAGCGGCTATGGCAGCGACTACCGCTGGGCCTCGACGGTGGTCAGCACGCCGACGGCCAGCGTCACCTGGACCGTCGCGCTGCCCGCCGATGGGCGGTACGCCGTCTATGTCTGGTACCGGCCCGGCACCAACCGCGCCGCCGACGCCCGCTACACCGTCCACCACGCCGGCGGCGAGACGACGGTGACGGTCGACCAGCGCCATCACGGCTCCACCTGGCACTACCTGGGCACGTATGGCTTCCTGGCCGGGACAGCGCCCCGCCTGACGCTGACCAACCGGTCGAGCACGACGGGCACGGTGGTCATCGCCGACGCGGTGCGCATCGGCGGCGGCACGTTCTCCAGCCTGAGCGGCATCGTCACCAGCGTTCCCTACCCGCCCAACACGCCGTGGTGGGAGACGGCGGCTTATTACTACACTCAGCGCATGGGCATGCCCGCCGCCAGCAATGACGTCGTCGCCCGGCCCATTTATGCCCGCTGGGAGCACGCCGGCACGGGCGAGGACGCCGTCTATGTCTCCTGGCACACCAACGGCATCAGCGGCTACCAGACAACCTCGCGCGGGACGATCAGCATCATCCACAACGGCGATGGGAGGCCGGTCACGCCGGGAAGCGCGGCGCTGCGCGACGCCATTCACAACGAGCTGGTCAACGACCTGCGCGCCGGGTGGGACCCCACCTGGCCCGCCTCGACGCGAGCGATGAACCTGGGCGAGCTGCGCGAGCTGTACGACGCCGATCCGGCGGTGGCCCTGCCAGGGACGTTGATCGAAGTGGCCTACCACGACCACCCTGGCGATGCGGACGCCCTGAAGGAGCCGGCCTTTGAGCTGCTCGCCGCGCGGGCGATCTACCAGGGCATTGTCCGCTACTTTGCCCAGAAGGACGGCGTTGCTGCTCATCTTCTGCCCGAGCCGCCGACCCATCTGGCGGCGCAGAACCTGGGCGGAGGGGCAGTGCGCCTGCGCTGGCGACCCTCCCCTGTCGACGCCATTGGGGGGGATGCGGCCACCGGCTATCGCGTCTATACCAGCACCAACGGCATCGGCTGGTCGAACGGCGTCGCTGTGGCCGGCACGCCGTTCACCCTGACCGGCCTGCCGGCGGGCCAGCTTCTCTTTGTGCGCGTCACGGCGACCAACGCCGGCGGCGAGTCGTTCCCGACCGAGACGCTGGCCGTGCGCGTCGGCGGCACGCCGTCGATCCTCCTGGTCAGCGGCTTTGACCGCCTCGACCGTTACATGCTCGTGCCCGACTATTACGCTCCCACCGCCCAGACTCACATGCGCATGTTCCTGGGACAGATGAACCGCTACGATTATGCGATCCAGCACGGTCAGGCCATCTCTTATCCTTTCGACAGCGCCAGCAACGAGGCCATCGTGAGCGGCGACGTCAGCCTGCTCGACTATGGCATCGTCGACTGGATCGTCGGCGAGGAGTCGACGCAGGACGAGACGCTGAGCACGGCCGAGCAGGGGCTGCTCAAGACGTTCATCGACGGCGGCGGCTCGCTGTTCATCAGCGGCGCCGAGATCGGCTGGGACCTGGACTATCGGGGCAGCAGCAGCGACCGCGCTTTCTACAACACCTACCTGCGGGCGGCCTATGCCGGCGACGACGCCGGGACGTACCAGGTGGCGCCTGTCGCCGGGCAGATTTTTGCCGGGCTGCCCGGCTTTCGCTTCGACACGCTGTACGATGCCGATTACCCGGACCAGTTGACGCCGCTGGGCGGGGCGCAGGCTGCCCTTGCCTACAGTGGCGGCGCGGGCGGCACGGCGGCGATCCAGTACGCGAACGGCTGCCAGCGGCTGGTCTATTTCGGCTTTCCTTTCGAGACGATCGAGGCGGCGCGGCGCGCCGAAGTGATGGAGCGCGCCCTCGATTTCCTGGGCGCGTGCGGCCTGCTGCCGCTGGAGACGACGATCGCCTCACCGCAGGACGGCGGCATCTACCTGCGCTTCCCTCTGCTGAGCGGCACGGCGCATGGCGGCTGGGGCGCCGAGCGGGTCGAGGTCGCCGTGCGCCGCCAGGCCGACGGCCTGTGGTGGAACGGCACGAGCTGGATCAGCGCCACCGCCTGGCTGACGGCGACGGGCAGCGCGACGTGGAGCTATACCCTGACCGCGCCGCTGGCAGCGGGCTGGTACGACATACGCGCCCGCGCCTGGGACGTGATGGGCCAGGTCGATGCGACGCCGGCCCAGGCCGCGATGCAGATCATCGAGCCGAACTCTGTGCTCTTCCTGCCGCTGGTGGCTACCGCCAGAGAGTGCCAGGAGGTCGTGGTGAATGGCGGTTTCGAGGCCAGCGACGGCTGGGTGCTCAACAACCTGGCAGTCTATGACACGACGCGCTTCCATTCCGGCGCGCGCAGCATGCGCGTCGGCATCCCGCCGGGGCAGCCCGGCGTCTATGCCTTCTCCTCCGTCGCCCAGACAATGGCGCTGCCGGCCGGCGAAAGCGCCCGGCTCAGCCTGTGGCTCTACCCCATCGGCGAGGCCCTCGACCCCGGCGACTGGCACTATATTGCCCTCTTCGACCAGTGGAACAACTACTACCTGCTGGACAAGTGGACGTCGGACAGCCGCGCCTGGGAAGGACGGACGTATGACCTCTCCGCCTACGCCGGCCGCACGGTGACGATCTACATCGGCACGCAGAACGATGGGGACAATGACACGTCGGCGCTCTACATCGACGATGTCTCGCTGATGGTCTGCCCGTAAAAGGAGGGCGATATGGGCGGTCGGCGTCCGAACAGCTACCTGCAGCGCGACCTGGCATCGATTCCCCCCTACATCTGGCTGCTGGCGTTGGTCGTTCTCCTGTTGGCCTCGCTGGCCTGCGGGCTGTGGGCGATCTACTCGCTGCGGCTGCGCCCGCTGAGCGGCCCCAATCCGACGCCGATCATCTGGACAGCGACGCCGCAGCCGACGGTCCTGCCAACGTCCCCGCCAACCGAGACGCCGGCGCCCACGCCCACCGTCTCGCCGGGAATCGCCATCGGCCACTATGTGCAGGTGAGCGGCACGGAGGGGGCGGGGGTGAGCATGCGTCAGGAGCCGGACGTGAACAGCCCGCGCGTCGGCATCGGCAACGAGGGGGAGGTCTTTATCGTCATCGACGGGCCGCGCCAGTTCGGCGGCTATGTCTGGTGGCGCGTCCGCGACCGCCAGGACGAGGCGCGGCAGGGTTGGGTGGTGGGGAATTACCTGCATCCAGTGGACCACCCATAAGCGATACACGATACGCGATCGAAGGAGGGAATCAATGAGCGCAGAGGCGCGGCGGCGGATCGAAGAGTTGCGAAAAGAGATCCACTATCACAACTATCGCTACTATGTGCTCTCGTCGCCGGTGATCAGCGACGCCGAGTACGACGCGCTGTTTCGGGAACTGCGGGCGCTGGAGGAGGCGCACCCGGAACTGGTGACCCCCGACTCGCCGACGCAGCGGGCTGGCGCGCCGCCCGCCGAGGCGTTCGTGCGGGTGACACACCCGGCGCCGATCATCAGCCTCGACAACGCCTTCAGCGGCGATGACCTGCGCGCCTGGATCGAGCGCATCTCCAAACTGCTGCCGCCGGACACGCGGCTGGCTTTTGTCGTTGAGCCCAAGATCGACGGCCTCAGCGTGGTGCTGCACTACCGCGACGGCCGCTTTGCGCTGGGGGCCACGCGCGGCGACGGCGAGGTGGGGGAGGACGTCACCGCCAACCTGCGCACCGTGCGCTCCCTGCCCCTGCGCATCCCCGCCGCGCCGGAC
>DAOTYD010000231.1:0-1933 GCA_034435295.1 Anaerolineae bacterium
TGCTCGAGGGGTTGCGAGAAATCCCAGGGGCGAGTATACTGGGGCCTGGCGATCCGGCGCAGCGTACGGCGGTCGTTTCCGTCACCGTCGAGGGCTACTCGCCCGATCAACTGGCCACGGTGCTGGATCAGGTCTTTGACGTGGCGACGCGCGCTGGCCTGCACTGCGCGCCGCAGGCGCATCGCACGGCCGGGACGCTCGACTGCGGCGCGTTGCGCTTCAGCCCAGGCTACTTCAACACCGCCGACGACGTCCGCCATGCCATCGAGTCCCTGCGGGAGATCGTGTAGACGCCATGGCGAAACAGCGCATCGAAAAGATGCTGATCATCCTGGACGAAGACGAGATTCGCCGGGTGGCGCAGTTGGCGCGGCGGGACGACCCACGGGAGATTTACCATTTTGTCAAAGAGGTGATCGCGAAGAAGGTCGAGGCCGCGCTGCGTCAGCGCTGCAGGTAGGGACATCGCACGTGCCGAGGGGCGCGCCGGATCACAATCCGGCCCGTGGCGGCGGGTTGTGGCCCACCTGGGACAATCTGCGAAAAATGACCGAACGCCTGTGGAAACGACTTGCTTCATCTGCAGCCAGAGGATGGCTCATTGTAGGCGCGCTGCTGGGGGTCGGGGCGTTGCCCTGCCCGGAATGCGGCGCGCCGATGATCCTCCATTTCTGGCCGGTTGGCCTGCTGGTCGCGGTTGTGCAAGTGCTGAAGCGGCGCTACCGGGGCGTGGCTCCGGCGGAGGATGAGGAGCAAAAGGGCGAACAGAAACGGTGTGACCATGACGGTCAGGAAAGCAATTTGACCATTACCGTGTGAGGAGGTTCGACAGTTGAACGACAAAACAGCCGAGACGAGCACAAGACACACCATAAACCAGACCATCCAATCCCTGGCAATGGCGCTGGAAGATACTGCCGAGTTTCAGGCGTTTCGGGAGGCCAGCCTGATGATCGCCAAAGACGACGCTGTTCAGAACCTGCTGCGTCAGGCAGACATCCACCGCGTCGCGCTTCAGTGGGGGCAGGGCGACGAGGCCGAGCATATGGCCGCGCTACAACATCTGCAGGCCAGTCTGGAATCCTACGCCTCTGTACAGGCCTATCGTCAGGCTGAGCAGGCGATGAAGAGGCTGTGTTAGGCAGAGGAGAACAAAATGTGTCAGGCCACGGTTTACCTGAACGGTCAGGAGATCATGCGCGATGTCGTGCGGGTCGAGCCGGTGCCCGAGGGGGTGCGGTTGAGCACCTTCTTCGACCCCCCCCAGGTCGTGCCGGCGGCCATCCGCGAGATTGACCTGCTCAAGCACCGCGTGATCCTGGAATCTTTAGCGGAGGACCATCATGGATGAAATGGAAAAGCTACGTCTGCTGATCCCTCACTGGATAGAACACAACATCGAACATGCCGACGAATTCCGGCGGTGGGCCGGACAGGCCGCGGGCGCCGCTGCCGACATCGAGGCCGCTGCCGAGGCGCTGTTGCTGGCGAACCGCTCGCTGGAGGCCGCCCTGGAGAAACTTGGCGTGTCTCATGGGGGCCACCATGTTGATTGACAAGTATGACCTGGAGGTCTTCACCCCGCCCTGCGAGCCCGGCGCGGAGCGTTTCAGCGCCGTCGCCCGCCTGCAGACCGACATCACCGAGGCGCTGCCCTACCTGAACGCCACCCTGCGCGGCGCGTTCTACGAGCCGGCCGTCCCCTCCCTCGGCTGGCGCAAGGGCGGCCACTATGTCGTTTTCCAGCCTTACCAGATCGCCGTCAGCAATGTCGAGGATCGCCAGGCGGCGATCCGCGAGGTCGAGGGACTGGTCGCCCTGGTCAACCGCACCTGGGAACGGCGCGACCAGTTGACGCCCAGCTACACGGTGCGCCGTCGCCCGACCGGCCTGGAGCTGTACAAGCTTCTGCCGCACACCAACTGCAAAGCCT
>DAOTYD010000232.1:0-4832 GCA_034435295.1 Anaerolineae bacterium
GCTCGACAGCGCGGCCCATCTCAAGGTGGCGGTGGGAACCGGCGGCGCGCTGCGCCATCCCTATCAGGGCGTCTTGAGCGGGCGCTATGGGACGCTGGTTGTCACCTGGGGCGACCCCCGGCCGGCCCTCGACCAGGACACCGTGGCGCGTATCGACGCCCGGCGCCTGGGGATGGCTACTCAGGTGGTCAACCTGACGCTGATTACGGCAGCTCATGAGCCGGCGTGGTGACTCGCTGATGTCGTCGGAAGAAAAAACGCCTGACGGACCAGGAGGGCTTTGCCGGGATGGGGGTGTGGTCGCCATGAGACGCCTCTTTTTGCGCGCGGCCGTTGCAGTCCTGGCGGCGCTCCAGGTGGCCATCCTGGTCTACCTGGCGCTGCTGCTCTGGCCGGCTGCGCCGGCCCCCGAGTCCGCGCAGACGCCGACGCCGGGCCAATTTGGGCTTCCCTCGGCAGGCGGCACGCCCCGCCCACAGGCAACCCGCCCGGTGACCGAAGCCATCGTCGTCGGCCCGCCGGTGGAGGCGACCGATGTGACCCGCCGCGCCGCGCGGTTCGACGCCGAGCTGGCGATGGAGCACATCGCCTATTTCGCCAGCCCGGAACGGGAAGGCCGCCAGCCGGGCACGGCCGGAGGATATGCCGCGGCGGACTATATCGCCAGGCACTTTGCCGCTGTTGGCCTTCAGCCCGCCGGCATCGACGCCAGCTACTTTCAGACCTTTACCGTCGTCTATGGGCGCATCACCGAACTGCCCGTTCTCGCGGTTGCGCTGGCTGACGGCACCCCTCTCACGCGCACCTATCGCTACCGCGTCGACTACCGCGCCCTGACCGGCGGCTACCTGGGCGACGGCGAGGGGGAAGGAGAGGTCGTCTGGCTGGGCAACTGTCTGGCCGATGACTATGCCGGATTGGACATGGTGGGCAAGATCGCCCTCTGCCGCTACACGCGCAACGACGCCGTCTACCGCCAGGCCATCGAGCACGGCGTCGGCGGCCTTTTGCTCCTGGACTGGGAGCACGGGGACGAGCCATTCCGCCGGCCGACCTATCGTCAGCTTTCCTGGGTGCCGCAGACGATCCCGGCCTATCTGATCTCCAGGAGCGTGGCTGAGGACCTGGTGCGCGGCAGCGGCTATACGGTGGACCAGCTCAGCCTGCGCTACACGGCGACGCCGCTTTCGACGACCGTGCGCATGGCGGTGACGGTAGAGGAGCAGGAGGCGGTCGAGGCGCGCAACGTGTTGGGGCTTTTGCCCGGCAGCGACCCGGAACACCGCGACGAGCTGGTCATCATCGGCGCGCACTATGATCACCTGGGGCGCGATGCCGACGGGGCGGTGATGGGCGGCGCCAACGACAACGCCTCTGGCGTCGCCGTGCTGCTCGAGATCGCCCGCCTGTGGCACGAGCAGGGCATCCGCCCTGCCCGCAGCGTCCTCTTTGCGGCGTGGGACGCCGAAGAGATGGGCCTTTTGGGCTCCCGCTACTATGTCTCTACGCCAACCTGGTCGCTGAGCCGCACTGTGGCGGTGCTCAACCTGGACATGGTCGGTGCGGGCGAAGAGTTGCTGGTCGATGGTTCGGAAGAGATCGTGCGCCAGCTTCAGGTCAGCGCCGCTGCCTATGGCATCACCACGACCGTCTCCAGCAGCGGCGGCAGCGACCACCTCTCTTTCCAGGAGGCGGGCATCCCGGCGGCGATGTTGATCTACTGGCCCGATCCGCACTATCACGACCCGACGGACACGGCCGAGGCGATCGAGCCGGACAAACTGAGGGCGGTGGGGGTGACCTCGGCGCACGCGCTGGCGGCCTTTGCCCAGGGCCATGTCGAGATCGAGCAGGCAGTGGAGCGGCTGCGCGCTGCCATTCTCAGCCGCGACCGGGCGGCCTTTTCCGCCATGCTCGACCCGCGCGATGCGGATTTGCAGGCGGCGCAGATGGCCTGGTTCGACAACCTGTGGTCGAGAGATCTGGTCGAGGTCGGGTTTGCGCCGCGCAGCCTGCGCGTTGGCGACGGCGAGGCCGAGGCGACGGTGACAGCAGCCTATCGCTGGGCCGATGCGACGCGGTCGACTCCGTCTGCCACCTATGGCATCCGCTTTGTCGAGCGCGATGGGCTGTGGGCCTATGCCGGCTACGAGCTGGAAACGCTGAGCGGCGACGCCGTCACGGTGGGCCGCTTTGAGAACGTGCCGGTGAGCGCGCAGCAGCTTCTTTCCACCACCCAGGAGACCTATCTGGCCCTGGCGGCGGCGCTGGGGATGGAGCCGACCGTGGGCACGCGCGTGGTCTATTATCCCAACGCCAATGTGTTGCGCTCGGTTGCCCTGCCAGCGACGGAGAATGCCGGGGCGCGCTGGCTGGTCTCGTCGGCGGGATTGGCGGAACTGGCCTATGGTCAGCCGCTGGAAGCGCCGCTGGTCAACTTGCTGCTGAACCAGATGGGCCTGCCGGCGGGGGCGGCGCCGTGGCTGCGCGAGGGACTGGCGCAGCGCTTTGCCGGCGAGGGGGCAGCCCTGACGCTGCTTGCCGGCGATGAATCTTTGCCGGCGCTGGCCGATTGGACCTTGCTGGCGGAGGAGGAATCGCTGCGGCGCGCTCAGGCGCTGGCGGTGACCGACTACCTGCTGGAGACGCGCGGCACGGCGGGCGTGCGCGCCCTGTGCGCCGCCTGGGGCGAGACGGGGGATGGCGACGCGGCTTTCCAGCAGGCGCTGGGCCTGTCACTGAGCCAGTTCGAGGCCGAGTGGCGGAGCGCCTGGCTCGAGCCGCTGCGCGCCGATGCCGCCGCGCTGGAGGCCACGCTTGCCGCTCGCGCTCAGGCGATCCTTGCTGGCGATGCGGCGGCGTTCATGCGCACCGTCACCGCCGCCGACGCGGTGCTGCGCGTCGAGGAACAGCACTGGGCCGACGACCTGGCTGCGCATCCGGCGGTCACCTGCACGCTGGAGGGCGAGATTGCCGGGTGGACGCCGGGCGCAGGCGCGATGACTGTTGACCTGACGCTCCGCGCTCAGCTTGCGGACGGCGCGCCGGTGCGCGTTTCTGACCGGGTGCGCTTTGTGCGCGAGAACGGGCGCTGGCTCTACGCCGGGCCGGCCTGGGAGGAGCGGGCCAGCGAGCACTTTGTGCTCAAGTACCGCGGCCACGACGAGGCCTGGGCATGGCGGGCGCTGGAGCTGGCTGAGGCGGTCTATGCCCGGCTCGTGGCGGACCTGGGCGCCGCGCCGCCGTTGCCTGTGGAGGTCAAGATCTATGGCGACCGGGCGCAGCTTGGCGCTTCGGTCTATCTGTCGTTGCCGGGTTGGGTCAGCGGCTGGACCGAGCCGGGCGAGTCGATCAAGCTATGGTTGGCCGACGAGCGCGAGCAGACTTTTGTGCGCCTGTTGGCCCATGAGCTGACGCATCAGGTCCTTTTTGCGCGCGGGGTCGAATACTCCTGGCTGCACGAGGGGATCGCCAACTATGAGGCGGGGCGGGCCATGCCGCTGGGCACGCACTGGATGGCCGGGCGTTATATGCCGGTTGTGCAAGATGCCGTGCGTCGTCACCGCGAGTTTTCCTTGTCGGCGTGGCCGGATTGGGAGGCGCTCTCTGCGGACGAGGCGGAACTGGCCTATGCGCAGGCCTGGTCGCTGGTCGATTTTGCCGTGGGGCAGATGGGAGAGGGAGGTCTGCGGCGTCTGGTCGAGCGGGCGGCGGTGGCGGCGGACCCGGCGGCTGTGTTGAGCGCGGCGGTGGGCGATCTGGGGACGTTTTGGGAGGCGTGGCGGGCCAATGCCTTTGTCGCTGGCGTGCCGGCGGAGGTTGTGGCCGTTGCTCGAGGCTTTGATGTCGATGCGGCGCTGGCGCACGTGGCGCTGCTTTCGAGCGCCGCTTACGGCGGACGGGAAGCAGGCACGGCGGAAGGAGAGCTGGCGGCGCAGTACATCGCCACTCAATTCGGCGTGCTGGGCCTGCAGCCGCTGGGCGATGTGGTGACAGTCACGGTAGGCCAGGCGGAAAGGCGGGAGGCGAGCTATATCCAGCACTTTCCTCTTTCGCATAGTCAAATTGTGTCGACGCCGGTGCTGGCGCTCTTCGATGGGGGAGGCCAGGTGGTTCACGGCTTTTCCTATCGCCAGGATTTTATGGCGGTTGCCGGTGGAGGCATCGCAGAAGGCGAGTTGGTCTGGGTGCGCAACCCGCGCCTGGAGGAGCTGCATTTTGACGGGGCCATCGTGCTCGAGCAGAACGTCCGCGATCCGCTGGCCCGCGCCGGGCAGTTAGCAGAACGCGGCGCAGGTGGACTGGTTGTGGTCAGCGGCAGGGATGCCGCGCAGCTTCAGGCTGCGTATGGGCGCCCCCCTGCGAACGCGGCGCCGATCCCCGTTTTCGAAATCACCGCAGAGGCGTTGGGGACGCTGCGAGACTGCCTGGGCCTGGAGGTGGGCGACCTGAGCGCTTCGCCGCCCGCGCTGCCGCTGGGCGTGCGGGCGCGGCAGGAGCTGGTGCGCGCGCTGTTGACGACGACCATGGCGGCGAATGTGGTGGGCTTCCTGCCAGGGAGCGACCCGCGCCTGGCGCAGGAGGTGATTGTGGTGGGGGCGCACTATGACCAGCTCGGCCGCACGCCGGATGGCCTCTACTACCCTGGCGCCAATCAGAACGCCTCGGGCGTGGCGGCGATGCTGGAGATGGTCCGCGCCTGGCAGGCGGCCGGCTACCGCCCGGCGCGCAGTGTCCTGCTGGTCGCCTGGGGCGCGCAGGAGGCGGGTGGGGCGGGGGTGGCTTATTACCTGGAGCACCCCGCTGTGCCGCTCACACAGACCGTAGGCGTG
>DAOTYD010000233.1:0-12812 GCA_034435295.1 Anaerolineae bacterium
AGCCAGGCTTTTGGGGCTGCTTCAGAAGCTCCCAGCCGGTCTGCGACCGGCGCCGTCGGCCTGAGCACGTCGTCTCAGGCGGCCAGACGGGGGTCGCAGACCCCCTGCGAGCAAAAGGGTACAAAAACAGCCTTGATGGGTTCAAACTTTGTGTCCTTCGTGGTAGAGGAAAACGTGCTACGCTATGCAGAAGGTGCCCATGGTGAGCAGTTACGAAATCTGTGTAATCTGTGGCCAAAAAACCGGCGGCCCCATGGGCGGGGTTCACAGCCCTCCGCCGGGCAATGGGGTGCCCCATGCCGGCGTTTTGCTTCGAACACCCGATACCCCCCATCGCTTGGAGCTCTTGCCCAACTGTGGTAGAATACGAGCAAAGGTGCAGCAGAGGGAAAGGAAAATGGTTGTCAAGCGCAAAGATTTGACAATGACGGACCGGCTGGCCTATGCAGGCAGCGAGCGATGGCTGTGTGAGAGCTGGAGCACTTACCGGCGAGCGCACGTCTGGGAGCCGCCCACTGACGTGTACGAAAACGAAGATGGGCTGGTAGTGCAGGTCGAGCTGGCCGGAGTGAGCGAGCGAGATGTCCAGATCACGCTGAGCGAGCGTATGCTGGTCGTCAGCGGCGTGCGCCGCGATCCTGAATCCAAGCAGGCCTACCACCAGATGGAAATCCGCTACGGCGAGTTTCGCACAGAGGTCTATCTGCCCTGGGTCGTGGATGCCGACCAGGTGGACGCCGAGTACGAAGATGGGTTTTTGCGCATTCTCCTGCCGCGCCCACCGCGGCGACGCCTCACCGTGATCTAGAGAAAAACACGAGATTCGAGCATGGACAAGATGGATTTGTTCGAGGGTTTTTTCAAGCCGTTTCAGGGCGCAATCACGCCGCCGGCCGAGGCGCAGAGCGGGAAAGGCGGCGAAACCGAGCCGCGCATCCCGACAGAACTGCCGATCCTGCCCCTGCGCGGACTGGTCGTCTACCCGCAGACCGCCGTACCGATCCGCGTGGGACAGCCGCGTTCGATCCGCCTGATCGACGATGCGGTGGTCAGCAAGCAGCCTATCGGCCTGGTGGCCAGCAAGAACCCGGAGATCGAAGAACCCGGCCCGGACGATATCTACCGCGTCGGCGTTGTCGCCACCGTCCATCGGCTCTTCAAAGCGCCCGACGAGACGATCACGCTGATCATGCAGGGACTGCAGCGCATCCGCATCGACGAGTTCGTGACCGCCGAGCCCTATCTGAAAGCGCGGGTGACGCCGATCCCAGAAATCCTCGAGCACTCGCTCGAGGTCGAAGCGCTGCAGCGCTCGGTTGTCGAGACCTTCCGCCGCCTGACCGAACTGTTGCCGGCGGTGCCCGAAGAGCTGGTGCTGATGGCGCTCAACGCCGAAAGCCCGCTGCAACTGGTCTATGGCATCGCCACGCACATCCGCATCGGCCTGGAGAACGCCCAGCAGCTTCTCCAGATCGACAGCACGCGCGAAAAGCTGCACTTTTTGCTCTCGCTGCTGACCAAAGAGCTGGAAGTCGTCGAGCTGGGGCGCAAGATCCAGAGCCAGGCCCAGTCCGAAGTGGAAAAGGCGCAGCGCGAATACTTTTTGCGCGAACAGCTCAAGGCCATCCAGACCGAGTTGGGCGAGGCCAGCGAGCAGCAGATGGAGGTCGAAGAGTTCCGCCGCAAGATCGACGAGGCCGGCATGCCCGAAGAGGCGGAGAAGGAAGCGCGGCGAGAGCTCGACCGCCTCAGCAAGCTGCCCACCGCCGCCGCCGAGTACGGCGTCATCCGCACCTACCTCGACTGGCTGGTCAGCCTGCCCTGGCAGCAGCAGACCCAGGACAACCTCGATATTGCCAACGCGCGCAAGGTGCTGGACGAGGATCACTATGACCTGGACGAGATCAAGGAGCGCATCCTGGAATACCTGGCGGTGCGCAAACTGAAGGAAGAGCGCAAAGAGGAGCGCGAGGAAGAGGTCGTCACTGACCTCATCCGCCGCGAGCGGGAGGGCGTCATTCTCTGCTTCGTCGGGCCGCCGGGCACGGGCAAGACCAGCCTGGGCCAGTCGATTGCGCGCGCGCTGGGCCGCCAGTTCATCCGCCAGTCCCTCGGCGGGATGCGCGACGAGGCCGAGATCCGCGGCCACCGCCGCACCTACATCGGCGCCCTGCCGGGGCGCATCATCCAGGCGTTGCGGCGCGCCGGCACCAAGAACCCCGTCTTTATGCTCGACGAGGTCGACAAGCTGGGCACCGACTTTCGCGGCGACCCGGCTTCGGCGCTGCTGGAGGTGCTCGACCCCGAGCAGAACCGCGAGTTCCGCGACCACTACCTGGACGTGCCGTTCGACCTCTCGCAGGTGATGTTCATCTGCACCGCCAACCTGATCTACCCGATCCCGGCGCCGCTGCAGGACCGCATGGAGATTTTGGAGCTTTCGGGCTACACCGAGGTCGAAAAAGTGCGCATCGCCCAGGGCTATCTGATCCCGCGCCAGCGCCGCGAGAACGGGCTGAAAGCGTCCGAGATCAGCTTTACCGACGGCGCGCTCAAGCGCATCATCCGCGAGTATACCCGCGAGGCTGGCGTGCGCAACCTGGAACGGCAGATCGGCAGCATCTGCCGCAAAATCGCCACGGCGATCGCCGAGGGGAAGAGCGTGGCGCCGGTGCGGGTGACGGTGCGAGACGTGCCCAGGTACCTGGGCCGGCCGCGCTTCTTCCCAGAGACGGCACTGCGCACCCAGATCCCCGGCGTGGCCACCGGCCTGGGCTGGACGCCGACGGGAGGCGACATCCAGTTCTTCGAAGCGACGCGCATGAGCGGCCAGAAGGGCTTTCAGATCACGGGGCAGTTGGGCGACGTGATGAAGGAATCCGCGCAGGCCGCCCTCAGCTATGTCCGCTCCAAGGCCAGCTCCCTGGGCATCAGCGAGGACTTTTTCGACAAGATGGACATTCACCTGCACGTGCCGGCCGGCGCCATCCCCAAGGATGGCCCGTCGGCGGGGGTGACCATCGCCACAGCGCTCGTCTCGCTGCTGACCGGCAGAACTGTCCGCCCCGATGTGGCCATGACTGGCGAGATCACCCTGCGCGGGCAGGTCCTGCCCGTGGGCGGCATCAAAGAAAAGGTGCTGGCAGCCCACCGCGCTGGCCTCAAGACCGTCATCCTGCCCAGGCGCAATGAGCAGGATTTACAGGACGTCCCGCCGGAGGTGCGCAAGGCGCTCAAGTTCGTCCTGGTCGAGCATGTGGACGAGGTCTTTGCCACGGCGCTCAGCAACGAGAGCAACAAGGGGACCAGGTCCCAGCCACAGAATGAGGAGGAAGGGTGACGAAAATCCTGGTTGTAGACGATGACAAAGAGATGGGGCGTCTCTTGCAGACGCTTTTCGAGCTGGAAGGATATCAGGTCACTGTCGTGCACAACTATGACGAGATCAGGCCAGCGTTGATCGAGCAGCAGCCGGACGCCGTGTTCATGGACGTCCACATTCAGGATCGCGACACGATCCCCCTGTTGGCCGAGCTGCGCCAGGAGGCGCAGTTCGCCCACATCCCGGTTGTGATGGCATCGGGGCTGGATTGCCGCGAGGCCTGCGAGCGAGCCGGCGCTAACTGCTTTCTGATCAAGCCGTTCCTGCCCACCGATTTGATCCGCGTCGTTGGCGAGATACTGCAGGCGGGTTGACGCCATGACCAGAAGATCGAAAAGTCGCGCTCAATCGCAGTGGAGGCGAGTCGACCTGCACCTGCACACGCCCGCCTCGGCGGATTATCAGGAGGCCAACGTTTCCTATCTGGACATCCTGCGCCAGGCGGAGAGCCGGGGACTGGACATCATTGCCTTTACCGACCACAACACGATGGCCGGCTACCGGCAAATGCTGGAAGAGATCGAGCAGCTCGAGCTGTTGGAACAGCTCAACCGCCTGCGCGGCGACGAGAAATCCCGCCTGAGCGAGTACCGCCGTCTGCGGGCCAGCGTGCTGGTGCTGCCGGGTTTCGAGTTCACCGCCACCTTTGGCTTTCACATCCTGGCCCTGTTCGACCCGCAGGTCGACGTGCGCGAACTCGAGTTTCTGCTGCGGCGGCTGAATGTGCCGCTGGAGAAGCTGGACGACGGGAGTTCGGAAGTGGGCGCCACCACCGATGTCCTCACCGCCTACCGCCTCATCGCTGAGGCCGGAGGGATCGTCATCGCCGCGCACGCCAACTCGACCAACGGCGTGGCCATGCGCGGCTTCGACTTTGGCGGGCAGACGCGCATTGCCTATACGCAGGATCCGCACCTGCACGCGCTGGAGGTGACGGACCTGGACAAGAAGGATCGCAACGCCACGGCGCGCTTTTTCGACGGCTCCAAGCCCGAATACCCGCGGCGAATGCGCTGCATCCAGGGCTCGGACGCCCACCGCCTGCTGCGCGACCCCAACAACCCCCGCCACCTGGGCGTAGGCGACCGGGTGACGGAAGTGCTGCTGACGGAGGTCAGCTTTGCGGCGCTGCGCGAGGTCTTTGTGGGGGACGATTTCACCCGCACCCGTCCCTACCGCCCGGCAGCCAAGACGCCGTTCGACCATGTCAAGGCGGCGCAGGAGGAGGGGGTCTCGATCGTGCGCGATTTTCACCCCCGCTACACCCAGCGCGGCGGCTATCTCTACGCCATCCTGACCGACATCTGCGCCTTTGCCAACACCAACGGCGGCACGCTCTACATCGGCGTCAGCGAGGACCCCAAAGAAGAGCCGCCGGGGGTGAACAACCCACGCCAGGTGATCAGCAGCATCCTCGACGAGGTCAGCCGGCGCATCACGCCGCCGTTGGAGGTTTCGGCTGACGTGCTCGAATCGCGGGGCAAAAAAGTCGTCCGCGTGACGGTGCCCCGCGGCAGCGATCTGCCCTATGCCATCGACGACAACAAGATTTACGTGCGCAGCGAGTCCGAGACGGGTCTGGCGGTGCGCGACGAGATCGTCAGCCTGGTGCAGCAGGCGGTCGCGCCCCCGCCGGTCCAGCCGCCGGCAGCCCCGCCGCAGCCCTCGCCGAGCAGCCCGGTCGAGCCGCCGCGCACCGGCGTCGAGATCGTCGCCACAGAGGAGCGCGGGGGCATCCTCTACCACACCATGCGCGATCTGCGCAACAACAGCGTGGTCAAGAACGTGACGCGCAAGTCGGCGCGCAAGCTGTGGCACTATGCCATCACCCAGAAAGAAGACCACCCGTTCGACCCCGATCAACTGGCCTGGGAGGGAGGGCTGGCGGTGATCCGCCGGCGGGAGCGCGGCGGGCAGGCCCGCTATGACCTGGCTCAGCGGGACGGCGAAGGGGTGCGCATCTACTACGGCGTCACCGAGGACGGCATCCACGGCCCGTGGGCCAAACTGGTCGGCGCCGAAGCGGAGGTGAGCGGAGAATGAGCGTCCCACGGATCAGGTCGAGCTACCGCTGGTTCGTCGTCCTGGTCTTTTTCCTGTTCATGCTGCTGCACCAGGCGGACAAGCTGCTCATCGGCCCCCTGACGACGCCGATCATGGAAGAGTTTGGCATCAACCAGACGCAGATGGGGGCCGTTTCGACCGTCGCCATTCTCGTGGCGGCGGTGCTCTTTCTGGTGTGGGGCTATCTGTACGACCGTTACGCCCGCGCCAAACTGGTGGCGCTGGCGTCGGCGATCTGGGGGACGACGACCTGGCTCAACGCGCTGGCGCCCTCGTATCCCATCTTTCTGGTGACGCGGGCCAGCACCGGCATCGACGATTCGAGCTATCCGGGGCTGTACAGCCTGCTGGCGGACTATTTCGAGCCGCGCGTCCGTGGCAAGGTCTATGGGCTGCTGCAGATTGCCCAGCCGCTGGGCTATATGCTGGGCATGGTGCTGGCGCTGATGTTGGGCGGCGTCATCGGCTGGCGCAATGTCTTTTTCATCACCGGTGGGATGGGCATCCTGATCGCCCTGCTGATCTTTTTCGGCGTGCGCGAAGTGCCGCGCGGGCGCAGCGAACCCGAGCTGGCCGATCTGGCCGAGGTGGGCACTTACCGCATCGACTGGAACAAGGCGCGCCAGCTCTTGAAAAGCCCCACCCTGCGCCTGATCATGGCCCAGGGCTTTTTCGGCGTCTTTCCGTGGAATGTGATCAGCTTTTGGTTCTTCCGCTACCTGGAGGTCGAACGCGCCTATGAGCCAGGGCAGGTGATGATCACGATGATCATCGCCATCCTGGCGCTGGCGTCGGGCTACTTTGTGGGCGGGGCAATCGGCGACCTGTTCTTCCAGCGCACGCGGCGCGGGCGAGCGCTGACGGCAGGGGCAGGCGTCCTGGCCGGGGCGATCTTTCTGATGCTGGCCCTCTCCGTGCCGGTGACCAACCACCTGCTCTTTGCCGTCTTTCTCTGCGGCGCTGCGGTGACCATGTCCATCGCCTCGCCGAACGTGCCGGCCATCATCCACGACATTGTCGTTCCCGAAGCGCGGAGCACGGCGCAGGCGCTGACCTACTTCGCCGAGAACATTGGCTCGGCGGCGGCGCCGCTCATGGCGGGGTTCATCGCCGACCGCTCCTCGCTGGGCGTGGCGATTCTGACGATCTGTGTGAGCACCTGGCTGGTCTGTGCGGCGCTCTTTGCGCTCGTGGCGCACCACGTGCCGCGCGACATCGAACGGCTGCGGCAGACGATGCAGGAGCGAGCCAGCCAGCTCTGATCGGGCAGGCTATGCCAGAGACACGGAGAAGAGTCCCGTGTCTCTGGCGTTCGTTGTCCACCACATGGCAAGGCAAGGCGTTGCTGTGAGGGCGCCGTGCTGTCCAGGCCGCGATTGGCGGGGGCAAAACTCCAGCAAGGCTGCGCAACGGAATCCTGCCCCCTCACACCAGTCGCCCTATTCCGGCTTCACCGAGCAGAAGACGAGGCCGCCCAGCGCGGCCACCCCCGCCCCCCAGGCCAGGCTGAAGGCACAGCACATGCCGCTCCTCAGGGCAACCCCGCCCACGCCGGAAAAGATGGCAAAGACCCGGGGGTCGAGGCCGAGCTCGCTCAGTTGCCGCAATGTCTGGGGATCGAGCTGGGACAGGATGTTGCCGGTGCCACCGGAGGCGACCCCGATTGCCATCACGATCGACCAGACGATGGCGGCCACCAGCCCGCTGATCAGGCCGGCAATGGCCCCGGCGCCAGCCCCGGCCCCCCCTGTGCGCGGCGGCTGAACAAAGAGGCCCGCCAGCACGCCAATGCCGGCATAGGCCAGCAGGGTGATCCCGCAGCAGGCGCAGCTCAGCACCGGAACGGGGATCTGATTGAGCAGCGTCAGTACCAGAATCACTGCCGCGCCGATCAATCCGGCTTTCAAACCCGCTTTTGCACTCATGGTTCTCCTCCTTAATCCCGTAGCAAATTGCGCGCGATGACCAGACGCTGGATCTCGTTGGTCCCCTCGCCGATGGAGCAGAGCCGCTGGTCGCGGTACATGCGTTCCACGCCGTACTCACGGACATAGCCATAGCCGCCGTGGATCTGGAGCGCCTTGCGGCAGACCCGTTCGGAGGCCTCGGTGGCAAAGAGCTTGGCCATGGCCGCTTCCTGATTGAAGCGCCGGCCCTGCTGGCGCAGCCAGGCGGCGCGGTAGATGAGCAGGCGCGCCGCCTCCAGGTCGGTGGCCGACTCGGCCAGCATCCACTGCACAGCCTGGAAGTTGGCGATGGGCTGGCCGAACTGGCGGCGTTCTTTGGCATAGGCCAGCGCCTTGTCGAAAGCGCCCTGGGCAATGCCCACCGCCAGCGCGGCGATGGCGACCCGTCCGGCGTCGAGCGTCTGCAGAAACTGCTTGAACCCCTCGTTCTCGCGGCCCAACAGGTTGCCCAGCGGGATGCGGCAGTCCTCGAAGAAGAGCTCGCTGGTCACCGAGCCTTTCATGCCCATCTTTTTCTCGTCCCGACCCACGTGAAAGCCGGGCGTCCCCTTTTCGAGCAGAAAGGCCGAGATGCCCCGAGTGCCGGCTTCGGGGTCGGTCTTGGCCGTCACCACAAAGATATCGGCGACAGAGCCGTTGGTGATGAAAATCTTTTGGCCGTTGAGCACCCATTCGTCGCCGTCGCGGACGGCGCGGGTGCGGGTAGCCCCGGCGTCCGAGCCAGCCTGCGGCTCGGTCAGCCCGAACGCACCGATGGCCTTGCCCTGGGCCAGCGGGACCAGGTACTTGTGCTTTTGCTCCTCGGTGCCAAAGAGATAGATCGGCTCACTGCACAGGGAGGTATGGGCGTCGAGGATGAGCGCCAGCGAGCCGGAGGCGCGGCCGATCTCTTCCAGGGCGATGACCAGGCTGATATAGTCGCCGCCCGATCCGCCGTACTTTTCCGGGAAAGGCAGGCCCAGGATGCCCAGTTCCCCCATGCGGCGGAAGAGGTCAGCGGGGAAGCGGTCGGTCTCGTCGATCTCCTCGGCGCGGGGGGCAATCTCTTTCTCGGCAAAGTCCCGCACCATGCGGCGGATCATCTGGTATTCTTCGCTCCATTCAAAGTCCATACAGCCTCTCCCTTTCTGTCATCTCGCCGGATCCCTGCTGCTCACGACGTGGAGTATAGTCAAACCCTCTGTCCTGTCAACCGGCGCGATCCGCAGGACAACTGCAAGCAGTTGTCCTGCGGTCTGGCGGGCTATGGATAGCGGATGCCAGCCCGCACGGGCGCATCGGCGCTGGCGACGGCGTAGGCGATGCAGGTGGTGTTGTGGGCGATGCCAAAGCGCCCCTGCGGATCGAGCAGGATCAGCCCGCCGTGGCTGCCCGTCCGCTCCTGCAACATCTTGATCGCCGCCTCGGCCGCCTGCTGGGGGTGCTGTCCCCGCTCGACCATATCGCAGGCGGTCTTGCAGATGACGATCTTCATCAGCGCCTCGCCCTCGCCGGTGGACGAGGCGGCAGCGGAGCGGTTGTCGGCGTAGGCGCCGCAGCCGACCAGCGGCGAGTCGCCCACGCGGCCGGGCAGTTTGTTCGCCGTGCCTCCCGTCGAGGTGGCCGCCGCCAGGTTACCCTCGCCGTCGAGCGCCACGGCCCCCACCGTGCCGCGCGGCCGGAAGAGGTTGAGGGCGGGCGGCGCCTGGCCAGCCTGGATGGCCTTCCAGCGCTCCAGCTCGCGCCCCACCAGCAGCTCCCACGGCGGGCAGATGGGCATCTTGTGCTCGCGGGCAAAGGCCTCTGCGCCCGCGCCGACCAGAAAGGTGTGCGGACTCTCGGTCATCACCAGCCGCGCCAGGGTGACGGGGTTGCGTACCCGCTGGACCGCAGCGACCGCGCCCAGGGCCAGGTCGCGCCCGCTCATGATCATCGCGTCGAGTTCGACCTCGCCGGCGGCGTTGAGAAAGGCGCCGCGCCCGGCGTCGTAGGTGGGATCGTCCTCCATCAGCCGCACCGCCGCTTCGACCGCGTCCAGCGCCGTGCCGCCGGCCTCCAGCACCGCCCAACCGGCCTGGGCAGCTTTCTGACAGCCGTCACGGTGCGCCATGTGCACCTCTGGCGGAATCTCCCACGCTCCCCCGTGGACGACAAGAACGGGGGAGTGCAATCGCTCTTCCATCGTTCAGCCTCCTGTCTTCATTGGGCAAAGAGCCCGGCCAGCACTTCGATGCCCCACGAGCCCAGCAGGGCAAAGATGATGTTCTTTCCGATCTTGCCGGCGGCGCAACTGAGCAGAAACTTCCACAGCGGATAGCGCAGCGCGCCGGCAGCCATTCCACCCACGTCGAAAACGGGGTTGGGAATGAGCGCCAGGACAAAGATCGTCAGCATGCCGTGCTGCTCCATCCAGCCGAGCAGCCGACCATAGATCGGGCGGTGGCTGACCAGGCCCTGGCCGCTGTAGCCGACCATGTAGCCAGAAAGTTCGCCCAGCGCCTGGCCGATGCCGCCGACGATGCCGACCAGCCAGGGGTTGAACACCCCGCCCATCAGCGAGCTGACGGCCAGGCCAGGGACAGGGAGGATCAGCGTGGCGTTGCTGATCAGGCCAACCAGGAAAACCGCCGCGTAACCGTATTGTCTGAACTCCTGAAGATGGTCGCGGAAATAGACCGCGGCAAGTGCCGCGCCGACAACGACGACAACCGTGACAATCTGGATCAGCCGCAGCCGCCAGTTCGGCAGTCGAGGCGCTTCGGGCTGGCTCACGCTTCTCCCTGTGGGAACGGCGCGCCCAGGCGCACGACGTGGGGCCGCGCGTTGCCCCTGGTCGCGTTGCAGCAGTCGACGACCAGGCGCGCCCGCTCGACCACCCGCTCATAGTCCACGGCGCGGTGGGCGGTGACGATGAGCACGCAATCGGCCGCCGCCAGCTCGTCGTCGCTCAGCGGCACAGAGTCCAGGGTGACGTGGGGCCGGTAAAAGACATCGCCGCCGACATGGAAGCGCGGCACGTGGGGGTCGTGGTAGCGCACCCCGGCGCCGCGCGCTTTGAGCAGCTCGATCACCCGCTCGGCCGGCGAGTTGCGCGGGTCGTCGACGTTGGGTTTGAAGGCCACTCCCAGCACCAGCACATTCGCGCCAGGCAGCGCCTTGCCCTGGCGGGAGAGGGCCTGGCTGACCAGGTCGACAGCGTGGTAGGGCATGGCCTGGTTGACCTCGGCGGCCAGTTCGATGAACTTGGTGTAGAAATCGTACTCGCGGGCTTTCCAGGACAGGTAGTAGGGGTCGACCGGGATACAGTGCCCGCCTACGCCGGCCCCCGGATAGAAGGGCATAAAGCCAAAGGGCTTGGTGCGGGCGGCCTCGATCACTTCCCAGAAATCGATGCCCATCCGTTCCGCCAGCAGCGCCAGCTCGTTGACCAGGGCGATGTTGACCGAGCGGAAGATGTTTTCCAGCAGCTTGGTCATCTCGGCAGCGCGAGGGGAGGAGACCGCGTGCACGGGCGCGCCCATCTGGCTCAGCAGCTCGCAGGCCAGGCGCGTGCACTCGGGGGTGAGGCCGCCGACGACTTTGGGCGTGTTGTAGGCTGACCATTGCTTGTTGCCGGGGTCGATCCGTTCCGGCGAAAAGGCCAGATAAAAGTCCACCCCCGCCTTGAGGCCGCTGCGCTCCAGGATGGGCTGGACAATCTCTTCGGTCGTTCCGGGGTAGGTCGTCGATTGGAGGACGACAAGCTGGCCCGACTTGAGGCGCGGCAGGATGCCCTCCGCCGCGTTGCGGATGAAGGAGAGGTCGGGCGCGCGCTGGGCATCGTAGGGCGTCGGCACGCAGATAAAGATGGCGTCGCTCTGGGCCAGGCGATCATAGTCGGACGTGGCCTCCAGCATGCCGCTCTCGACGTGGGGCGCCAGGTCGGCGTCGCTGACGTCCTCGATGGTGCTGCGGCCCTGGTTCAACCTGGCAACCTTTCTCTGGTCCAGGTCGAGACCGATGACGTGGAAGCGGGCGCGGGCAAAGCCCAGCGCCAGCGGCAGGCCGACATAGCCCAGGCCGATGACGGCAACACAGGCAGAACGGTCGTGGATTTTCTCCTGCAGGGCAGACATAGAACCTCCGTGAGATCGATCAGCGGTCGGTGGACCAGAAGGGTGGGCGTTCGAGCCGCCACAGGCCGTAGAGGCCGGCCAGGGCGACCAGCCCGCCCACGGTGTACCCCTCGGTCACCGAGGCGCGGGTGACAAAGAGGGCGAGCATGCCCAGGACAAAGCTGGCGACGTAGAGGACCAGCACCGCTTCGCGCGGACTCAGGCCGGCGGCGACCAGACGGTGGGAAGTGTGGTCCTTGCCGGGGGTGGTCAGCGGGTTGAGGCGTCGGCGCAGGCGGGAGACAAAGACGAGTGTCGTGTCAAAGATCGGCACGCCCATCACCAGCACCGGCACCATCCAGGTGACGAAGGTGACATTGTCGGGAAAGCGCAGCTTGATGCCGATGGCGGCCAGCAGATAGCCCAGGAAGAGGGCGCCCGAGTCGCCCATAAAGATGCTGGCCGGGTTCAGGTTGTAGAAGAGAAAGCCCAGGCAGGCTGCCAGCACAGCGATAGAGAGGGCGCCGACCAGATACTGCCCGCTGAAAGAGCACATCAGCGCGAAATAGGCCGCGGCGATGGCCGAAACGCCTCCCGCCAGCCCGTCCATGTTGTCCAACAGGTTGATGCCGTTGGTGATATAGCCGATCCAAAAGACCGTTGTGAGCAGGTCGAGGAGCGGCTGGTGAAAGACGCCGACATAGATGCCGGTAGCGTAGAGGAGCAGCGCGCCCAGGATCTGGCCGACCAGCTTGACGACGGGGGCCAGCCCCCAGCGGTCGTCGACCAGGCCCATGAGCGAGATGCCGGTGGCGCCGACGATGATCGAGCCGAACTGGGCAAAGTTGTAGCGCCGTCCCAGGACGACCGCCGCCGCAAGGACGACCACAAAGATCGCCACGCCGCCGATGCGCGGCACGGGCCGCAGGTGAACCTTGCGCGCCGTCGGCTGGTCCATCAAGCCCAGCCCCGGCGCCATGCGGCGCGCCAGCGGAACGAGCGCCATCGCCAGCACCAGCACGCCGGCAAAAACCAGCAGATAGACGGTCAAGGGTTCGTCCCCCCCGGCTGGTGTTCCTGCTGCATTTGCGCGATCATCTGCTGGACTGTCGCCTTCTGATCATCGGGGGCCAGTTGCAGGGCCATCTCGGCCTCGGCGATGGCCGCGTCGTACTGCCCGGCTCGATAGAGAGAGAGAGCCAGGAACCGATGAGCATCCCAGACATCCGAGGCGTTGGGGCCGAGCTCGATGGTCTGGGAAAAAGCTTCGGCGGCCTGGTCGAACTGCTCCAGTTGCAGATAGACGCGGCCAAGCGCTTTCCAGAC
>DAOTYD010000234.1:0-3875 GCA_034435295.1 Anaerolineae bacterium
AGCCAGGCTTTTGGGGCTGCTTCAGAAGCTCCCAGCCGGTCTGCGACCGGCGCCGTCGGCCTGAGCACGTCGTCTCAGGCGGCCAGACGGGGGTCGCAGACCCCCTGCGAGCAAAGAAATGGGCCCGTCTGGCGACGCTCACATCCATTGGCGCACTGAGCATCGATTAGCTTGATGCCTATGGGGTCACAGACCCCCGCCGGGCAATGGGGTACCCCACGTCGGCGTTCTGCTGCGAAGAACGAGATTCCCTTCGACTTTGCTCAGGGTCGCTCCGGCCGCTTCGCGGCCTTCGCTCCTCAGAATGACAGCAGGAAGCAGTTGAAATAGACGGTAGCGGCCAAGACATCCCTGGGCCGTTCGTGACAGCGTCGGGCCGCTCTCCGAGCTCATCCCGGCCAGGACCGCCCGCAGCGATAAGCGATAGGCGATAAGCGATAAGCGATAGGCGATAAGCGATAGGCGATACGCGATAGGCGATACGCGTGATGCCTTGTGCCATTCGCCCATTTGTGGTAAAAAGCCCCTGTTATCCGTGATCTCCAGGAGGCAGAGATGTTGGAAGCAATGTTGACCCCACAGCAGCGGGCCTTGCGCGACCAGGCGCGCGCTTTCGTCCGCGATGTGCCACGCCAGTTGATCCTCGACATGGACGCCGACCGCATCTCCTACCCCCGCGACTATGTGCGCGAAGCGGGGCGGCGCAATCTGCTCGGCCTGCGTTTCCCGCCGCAGCACGGCGGGCGCGGACTGGGCTGGGAAGACGAAATCGTCGCCATCGAGGAGGTCGGCGTGCTGGGCACGGCCCTGGCCTGCGCTTATGTCATGCCCAGCATCGTCGGCGAGGCGCTGCACGCTTTTGGCACCCCTGCCCAGCAGGAGCGCTGGCTGCGCCCGCTCATCAGCGGCGAGCAGATCGCCGCCGAGGCGCTCACCGAACCGCGCGGCGGCTCTGATTTCTTCGGCACCACCACCCGCGCGCGTCGTGAGGGCGACGATTACGTGCTGGACGGGCAAAAGCGCTTTGTCGTCGGCGCGGCAGAGGCCGACTTTTTCCTGGTCTATGCCCGCACCGACCCCGACGCGCCGCCCCATCGCGGCATCAGCGCTTTTATCGTCGAACGCGGGCCGGGCGTCGAGACCGAGTACCTCTACAACCTGCTGGGCACGCGCGGCGGCGGCACGGGCCGTCTGGTCTTTCGCGGCGCGCGCGTGCCAGCCGAGAACCTCATCGGCGTCGAGAACGGCGCCGCCGACATCTTTTACCGCATGATGATCCCGGAACGCATGACCAGCGCCGCCGGCGCCATCGGCATGGGACGGGCCGCGCTGGAGATCGCCGCCCGCTATTCGGACCGGCGCAAGGCGTTCGGCGACAAGATCCGCCGCTTCCAGGCGGTCAGTTCCAAAGTGGCCGAGTCGATCACCCTGCTCGACGCCGCCCGCGGCCTGGTCTACAGCGCCGCCCGCTGCATCGACGCCGGCGACGACCCCCGCCGGACGCGGCGGCTGGTCTCGGAGGCCAAAAAATTCGCCACCGATGTCGCCTGGCAGGTGGTCAACCACGCCATGCAGATCGTCGGCGGCATCGGCTATACCAACGTCTACCCCATCGAGCGGCTGCTGCGCGACACGCGGCTGATCATGATCTGGACCGGCACCAACGAGGTGATGGACCTGATCATCCAGCACGAATACTACAACGAAGTGCTCGCCCCGCGGCCCGACGTGCGCGACAGCGAAGGCGACGCCCCCGAAGCAGAGCGGGCGGACGAAAAGGTCTATGAGTAGCAGGGGGTGCCGATGAGAATATCGCGGCGCAGATTTCTCGGCCTGGCCGGCGCCGGGCTGGCCGCCGCGCTCTTCCCTGGCCTCTACGACCTGGAAAAGCCGCCCCATCTGCCCCCTTTGCGTCCCCTTCAGGGCCAGGCGCCCGTGCGTATGGGCCGGGCCATCCATGCCACCGCCATCTACGACGCCGCCGGGCAGGGCGCCGGGCGGCTGGGAAGCTACAACGCGCAGGCGGTTTTCGAGATTCGGGGCGAAGTGCGCGCGCCGGGGCTGAATCACTACAACGACCTCTGGTACGAGACGCCCGACGGCTATGTCTTTTCCGCCTGGGTGCAGCCGCTGTGGGTCTGGCCGCCGCAACTGCCCCAGCTCGACCTGGGGGAGTGGGGCTTTTGGGGCGAGATTTGCGCGCCGTGGACCGACGCGCGCAGCGACCCTCACCCCCAGGCTGCCAGCCCCTACCGCTTTTACAACGGCAACGTCTATCACGTCGTCGGCGTGACCTTTGACGAGTTCGGCAATGCCTGGTACAAGGTCTATGACGAGCTCCCGCCGCCCACCCATCAGTGGGTGCCGGCGCAGGACGTCCGCCGCATCCCCCGCGCCGAGATGGCTCCCATCCACCCCTTCGCCGGCGCCAAACGCATCGAGGTCGATCTGAGCCTGCAGCGGATCACCTGCTTCGAGGGGGATAAAGTGGTCTTTGTCACGCCCTGCTCGTCGGGGATCGGCATGCGCCAGTTGGAGGACGGCACGCCGGTAGACCTGTCGACGCCCACGGGCGACCACTGCGTGCTGCTCAAGCAGCCCTCGCGCCACATGAGCAACCGCCCGCAGGACCCGGAGGAGGTTCCCCCCGCCGATCTCTTCGACCTGCCAGGGGTGCCGTGGAACACCTTTTTCGACCTCAGCGGGACGGCGATCCACGGCGCCTACTGGCACAACGACTTTGGCGTGCCGCGCAGCCACGGCTGCCTCAACGTCTCTACCGACGCCGCGCGCTGGATCTATCGCTGGACCTACCCCATCGGCGGCGCCGAAGACGACTATATCCAGAGCAACCGTCAGGTGGGGACGCCGATCTATATTTTTTGAACCGCATGCAGCGTTTGACACAACACGGCGGCTGACTATAATCAACTTGCGCAAGACCCTAAAGGTCTTAAAGAGATTTGTTTTCTGGCTGTTCTTGTGGAGGTGTGTATGTCTCGGTACGTCCCGGGGGGGGCGCCTTGTGACGAACGATATTGGCAGGCCGTGCTCAGAGAAGGAGAGTTCAGCAGGCAGACAGCCCCCCCGCTTGCCCCTTATGCCATCTGGCAGGGGTTTGCCATGGAAGCAGCAGAAACCCTACCCCCTTCAGCGGAAACGGCAGCCGAACCCGATGACGATTGGGAAGCCGCCTTCCGCGCTATGGAAAGCGGAACCATTCTCGAACTGCGCGTGACCGGCTACAACCGCGGCGGCGTGCTGGTCGATTGGGATGGACGGCAGGGATTCGTCCCCGTCTCCCACCTCAGCGACATTTCCTCCTACCTGGACGAGAAGGAACGCGAACAGGCGCTGCGCCAGCAGGTTGGCAAAGTCCTGCGCCTGCACATCATCGAAGTCCACCCCGAGCGCAGCCGCCTGGTGCTGTCCGAGCGGGCCACGCGCGCCGACGAGGCCTGCCGACGCGAGCGGCTCGACAACCTCAAGCCCGGCGATGTCTGTTCCGGCCGCGTGACCAACCTCTGCTCCTTCGGCGCTTTCGTCGATCTGGGCGGCCTGGAAGGCCTGGTGCACATCTCCGAAATCTCCTGGGGGCGGGTAGACCACCCTGCCGAAGTGCTCACGCCGGGGCAGCCTGTCCGCGTCATGGTGCTCAACATCGACCGCGAGCGCGGACGGGTGGGGCTGAGCATCAAGCGCACGCAGGAGGACCCCTGGCGCAACATCGAAGAGCGCTACTCTGTCGGGCAGCTCATCGACAGCGTCATCACCAACGTGGTCGACTTTGGCGCCTTTGCCCAGGTGGAAGAGGGCATCGAAGGACTCGTCCACGTCTCGGAACTGGCCGAGGAAGGGGTGGACCCGCACTATGT